>NZ_WKEE01000022.1:0-74061 GCF_021605635.1 Stenotrophomonas sp. PA-6-5C | reverse complement strand
GCTGAAAGCGAAGAGATGACCCGCCCCCTCCGTATCGTCGCCGTTTCCGGCGGGCTGCAGCGCCCTTCAAGGGCCGCGACCCTGGCCGAGCACCTGCTGGACCTGATTGGCGAAGTCGTCCCCTGCGATCAGCACCTGATTGAACTGGGCGAGCTGGCGCCGCAGTTGGCCGGTGCGCTCTGGCGCTCGCAGTTGCCCGAGACCGTGGAGCGGCAGTTGGCCGCTGTCGAGCAGGCCGATGTTCTGGTGGTGGCCACGCCGGTCTACCGCGGCTCTTACACCGGCCTGTTCAAGCACTTCTTCGACTTCATCGACCAGGACGCGCTGGTCGATACGCCGATCCTGCTGGCCGCCACCGGCGGCAGCGAGCGCCACGCGCTGATGATCGACCACCAGCTGCGACCGCTCTTCAGCTTCTTCCAGGCCCGCACCCTGCCCTTGGGCGTGTACGCGACCGACCGCGATTTCGCCGACGGCCGCGTACACGACGAAGCGCTGATCCAGCGGGCGCGCCTGGCGGTACAGCGGGCCACGCCGTTGCTTGCCCTCTCCCATCGCGCAGCACCTGTTCCCCTTGTGGCCGCTGCCGCTCTCTGAACGCCGAATGCCATTGACCTGCACTCGGATGTCACCCCGCAAACCGGAACGCCGCCCATGACAACCAACAACTTCACCTTCAGCATCACCCGTATTCCTTTCAACGAGGATTACCAGCCCGCTGACGGCACGCGCATCACCACCAACTTCGCCAACCTGGCCCGCGGCGCATCCCGCCAGGAGAACCTGCGCAACACGCTCGGCATGATCAACAACCGCTGCAACGACCTGGCGCACTGGGACAACCCCAACGCCGATCGCTACGTGGTGGAGCTGGACATCATCTCGGTGGAGATGCACATCGATGGCAGCGATGGCAGCGATCCGTTCCCGCTGATCGAAGTGCTGCGCCCCACCCTGGTGGATACGCACACCGGAGCGCGCACCGAAGGCATTGTCGGCAACAACTTCTCGTCGTATGTGCGTGACTACGATTTCAGCGTGGTACTGCCCGCCAGCAACGAGGGCAAGGACAGCTTCTCCATTCCCGAAGACTTTGGCGATCTGCACGGCAAGCTGTTCAAGCACTTCCTGCAGTCCGACGCCTACCGCGCGCAGTTCAGCAAGGCACCGGTGATCTGCATCAGCGTGTCCAGCAGCAAGACCTACCACCGCACCGAGAACCACCACCCCATCCTGGGCGTGGAATACCGCCAGGACGAGTTCTCCCCTACCGACCAGTACTTCGACAAGATGGGCCTGCGGGTGCGTTATTTCATGCCCCCAGGCAGCGTCGCGCCGCTGGCGTTCTACTTCCAGGGCGACCTGCTGGGCGACTACTCGAACCTGGAACTGATCGGCACCATCAGTACGATGGAAGCGTTCCAGAAGATCTACCGCCCGGAGATCTACAACGCCAATTCCGTGGCCGGCAAGGTCTACCAGCCCAGCCTGAAGCATCAGGACTACTCCTCCACCCGCATCGTCTACGACCGCGAGGAGCGCAGCCAGCTCGCGGTCAAGCAGGGAAAGTTCACTGAAGAGCACTTCATCAAGCCGCATCGCGCCGTGCTTGAGCAGTGGGCCGCCCGCTGATCCATCGATTTTCCATTCGCCCCCAGGACACAAGACGCAATGTCGACGAAGAAACTGCTCCCCACCTCCACCGCCGGCAGCCTGCCCAAGCCCTCCTGGCTGGCGGAGCCCGAGAAACTCTGGTCGCCCTGGAAGCTGCAGGATGAAGCGCTGATTGAAGGCAAGCAGGATGCCCTGCGCCTGTCCCTGCAGGAACAGCAGCATGCCGGCATCGACATCGTCAGTGACGGCGAGCAGACACGGCAGCATTTCGTCACCACCTTCATCGAACACCTCAGTGGTGTCGATTTCGAGAAGCGTGAAACGGTCCGTATCCGCAACCGCTACGACGCCAGTGTGCCCACCGTGGTGAGCGCTGTCAGCCGCCCGAAGCCGGTGTTTGTGGAAGATGCGAAGTTCCTGCGCAGGCAGACCACGCAGCCGATCAAATGGGCACTGCCGGGCCCGATGACCATGATCGACACCCTGTATGACGCGCACTACAAGAGCCGCGAAAAGCTGGCTTGGGAGTTCGCGAAGATCCTCAACGAGGAAGCGAAGGAACTGGAGGCCGCCGGCGTGGACATCATCCAGTTCGATGAGCCCGCCTTCAATGTGTTCTTCGACGAAGTGAACGATTGGGGTGTAGCCGCTCTGGAGCGCGCGGTCGAAGGGCTCAAGTGCGAAACCGCGGTGCATATCTGCTATGGCTACGGCATCAAGGCCAACACCGACTGGAAGCAGACGCTGGGTTCGGAGTGGCGCCAGTATGAAGAATCGTTCCCGAAGCTGCAGACCTCCAGCATCGACATCATTTCGCTGGAGTGCCACAACTCGCATGTGCCGATTGACCTGATCGAGCTGGTACGCGGCAAGAAGGTGATGGTCGGTGCCATCGACGTGGCGTCCAATACGGTTGAAACGCCGGAAGACGTGGCCAACACCCTGCGCAAAGCACTGCAGTTCGTGGACGCTGACAAGCTCTACCCAAGCACCAACTGCGGCATGGCGCCGCTGGCGCGTGAGGTGGCGCGGGGCAAGCTGCGCGCGCTCAGCGCAGGCGCACAGATCATCCGCGAGGAGCTTCTGGCACAGGTCTGAGCGGGACGGGGCGCATGCTGTCGAACGCGCCCGGCTTCCCCAGGCAAAGGCCGCGCGCCAGCGCGGGAGCCCTCCACTCCCGCACTTGCGCCGCCTCCCCTGCTCCTGCCCCCCACACTCAGCGCTGCTGATCCTTCAGGAACAGCCACGTAATCAACGTGGCATCCGGCCCCTTGGGATCGGTGAACGGCAGCCCGGACTGGCTGCCGCTCCAGGCATGCCCCATGCCCTGCACCACGTAATGCTGGACCAGCGTCCTGCCGCCGTAGGTGTAGGTGTCGACCGTGTAGGCGCGCCCGCCCGGCACCTGGCCGTGGAAGGTGTTGGTCGGCACATACTTCACCGAGTCGTTGTCCAGGCCATCGTCGGCCAAGTCATTGGTCTGCAGGAACTGGCGCACGGCCTGCTGTCCATTCACCGGGTTCACCGTGGCGTCGGCGGTGCCATGGAACACCAGCACCGGGATCGGTCGCGGTGACGGCGAGCCCGAGCACTGCCAGGCCAGTCGCCCGTTGCTGTCCGGTGAGTAGATGCTGCCGGCCAACAGCGCGTAGGCGCTGCCGGAGATCGTGGTCGCACCCTTGTACATGCCACCGGAATGGATCGCGCCCGCAGCGAACACATCCGAATAACAGGCCAGCATGATCGAGGTCATCGCCCCGCCAGCGGAAATGCCGGTGACGTACACGCGATGCGGATCGATGCTGTAGCCCGCTTTCACCTTGTCCACGATGCCGGCCAGGATCGAGGCCTCGCCGCTGTCGCGCGCCTGGTTGATCGGCAGCTGCCAGTTCCAGCAACGTGCCGGATTGGAGGTTACGTTCTGCCGCGGGTAGACCACGATGAAGCCCTCGGTGTCGGCCACCTCGTTGAAGCCGGAGGCCTCGCCCATCAGGTTCGGTCCGGTCACGCAGCCGTGCAGCACCAGCAACAGGGGCAGCGGCTGCGTTTGGTCGTAGCCGGCGGGCACCCATACCTGGTACTCGCGGGCGCCGAACAGATTGCCGTACAGGCCAACATCCCAATGCCCGGGTGGGTCTGCCGCAGATGCGGTACCCGTCGTGGCCAGCCAGGTGCACAACAGCAGCATCAGCGCCTTGATTGAATCGATTCCAGATTTCATGACCAGATCCTCATGCGTGAGTCGTGGATGAAGTGGTACCGGAAATCCTCTTGGACCGACCTTCCAGAGGGTGCTGCGACGCCGCTGTCAAACCCAGCCGGTGGCGTAATAGATGCCGATCACCACGAACACCGCGAGGGTCTTGATGATGGTTACTGCGAAAATGTCCTTGTAGGCCTGGCGATGGGTCAGACCGGTCACCATCAGCAGGGTGATGACCGCACCGTTGTGCGGCAGGCTGTCCATGCCGCCGGAGGCCATCGCGGCAACACGATGCAGCACCTCCATCGGGATGCCGGCGGCCTGCGCGTTGGCGATGAAGGTCTCCGACATGGCCGCCAGGGCGATGCTCATGCCGCCCGATGCAGAGCCGGTGACACCGGCCAGACCGGTGACGGTCACCGCTTCGTGCAGCAGCGGATCCTTGATGGAACCCAGCGCATTGGCCACCACCATGAAACCCGGCAGCGCGGCGATGACCGCGCCGAAGCCATACTCGGAAGCGGTATTCATGGCTGCCAGCACTGCACCACCGATCGCCGCCTTGGTGCCCTCTGCAAACTGGGTGACCACCGGACGCCAGGCCAGCGCCAGCACCGACAGGATGCCAACCAGCAGCGCACCCAGCACGGCCCAGATTGCGGTGATCTTCGCCACGTCCTGTACCACGGGCGCGGCGCTGCCCATGATCGACGGTACGAAGCTGTGCTCGGCGCCGTACCAGTGCGGCATGCCCAGGGTGAACAGCTTGTTGGAGACGAACACCAGCAGCAGCGGCAGCACGGCAATGCCTGCATGTGCCAGGTGGGTGCCGGCGAATGGTGTGGGTTCGTTCACCAGGGTGGCCGGATCGCCGTAGCCCTCGCCACTGCGTAGCGCAACGCGACGGCGCCACTCGAGGTAAACCAAGCCAACCACCAACACGAAAATGCCGCCAAGCGTGCCCAGCACGGGTGCCGCCCAGGTATCGGTGCCGAAGAACGTGGTGGGAATGATGTTCTGGATCTGCGGCGTCCCCGGCAGCGCGTCCATGGTGAAGCTGAAGCCGCCCACCGCCAGCGTGGCCGGAATCAGGCGCTTGGGGATGTTGCTCTGGCGGAACATTTCCGCCGCGAACGGGTAGACCGCAAACACCACCACGAACAAGGACACGCCGCCATAGGTGAGCAGGCCCGACACCAGCACGATCGACAGTATCGCCCGCTGCGCACCGAACAACCGGATCGCGGCACCGACGATGGAGCGGGAGAAGCCGGACAATTCGATCAGCTTGCCGAACACCGCGCCCAGCAGGAACACCGGGAAGTAGAGCTTGAGGAAGCCAACCATCTTGTCCATGAACAAACCGGTGAACATCGGCGCCACCAGCGAGGGGTCGGTCAGCAGCACAGCGCCCAGCGCGGCGATGGGCGCGAACAGGATCACGCTGTAACCGCGGTATGCCACCAGAATGAGGAAGGCCAGCGCTGCAAGTACGATCAGTAACGACATACGGCGCTTCCAGGTGGGGACGCGCCCAGTATCCGGATCTGGCGACCGCTGCCGACTGGACCTAGGTCCACTCGCCGGTGTGCCACGGCGCCGCTAGCCTAGGCAGCATGGGTGGCAATGGGCCATCTGCCTTGGGGGAGGACCGAATGAAACGGAATTGCTTGAGCCTGATGATCAGCACGCTGTTGGCCACCGGGCCGGTTCTGGCGCAGGACGCACCGCAGGGCACGCCGGCGGCGGGCAGGACCGCTTCGGCGACCAACCTGGACAGCATCACGGTGACCGCGCGCAAGCGCGAGGAAACCCTGCAGGAAGTGCCGGTTGCAGTCACTGCCTTTACCTCCGAAGCCCTGGACAAGATGAACGTCCAGGACATCAGCGACCTGGATGGACAGGTGCCCAACCTGACCATCTACGCGGCGCGCGGCGCCAGCAGCACGGTCACGGCCTACATCCGCGGCGTCGGCCAGTCCGACCCCACCTGGGGCGCTGACCCAGGCGTAGGCATCTACCTGGACGACGTCTACATTGCCCGCCCGCAGGGGGCGTTGCTGGACGTGTTCGACGTCTCGCGCATCGAAGTTCTGCGCGGTCCGCAGGGCACGCTGTACGGCAAGAACACCATCGGCGGTGCGATCAAGTACATCTCGCGCGGCCTGCCCACCCAGACAGAAGGCTTTGCCCAGATCACCGTGGGCAACTACAGCCAGCTCGACGCCAAGGCTGCCATCGGCGGCCCGATCGGTGGCGCCGATAGCGGTCTGCGTGCGCGCGTGGCGGTGGCCAGCATGAATCGTGACGGCTTCGGCGAGAACACCTTCACCGACCAACCGGTCAGTGACAAGCAGATCAATGCGGCACGCTTCAACCTGGGAGCGTATGCGGGTGACGATTTCGATGTGCAGTTCGCCCTGGACTGGATCGATGACCAGTCCGGCATGCGCGGTTCGAAGATGCTGGCACCCAACCCGTTCGTGCGCGCCTACCCGCCGATGGATGACCGCTATGACATCCGCTCGGGCATGCGCAACCTCAACAGCGTGGAGACCAAGGGCGCCTCGGCCACGGTGAACTGGCGGCCCAGCGAGGATGTTGCACTGAAGTACGTGGTGGCCAAGCGCGAATCGGACAGCGATGCGAACATCGACTTCGACAGCACGCCGGTCAAGCTGGCCGATGTGGGTGGCACTTACCACGACGATCAGGTCAGCAACGAGGTGCAGCTGAACTACGATGCCGGTGGACGCGTGCGCGGCGTGGTCGGCCTGTACCAGTTCAGTGGCGAAGCCGGCGGCCAGATCCGCAACAACTTCTTCAACCTGCAGTTCGGCGATACCCGCGGCAAGGTGCTGACCGACAGCATCGCGCTGTATGCCGATTGGACCTTCGACCTGACCAGCAAGCTGAAGCTGGACGTCGGCGCCCGCTACACCGACGAGGACAAGCGCGCGATCGTATTGAACCGTTTCTACGCCGACGCGACCTTCAGCAGGCCCATCGCGGTGGCGGCGGATTTCGACAAGAAGACCAACTTCAAGAACATCTCGCCCAAGGTGTCGCTGGACTACCAGATCACCCCGGACATCATGGTCTACGGTCTGGCCACGCGTGGCTTCAAGTCCGGCGGCTACAACATCCGCGCCAACGCCGTGGCGGTACCCCGCTCAGCCGAGCCGTTCGATGACGAGACCGTGGACAGCTTCGAGATCGGCAGCAAGATGGCCTTCCTCGACCAGCGCCTGTTCCTGAACCTGTCGGCGTTCCACAACAAGTACAAGGACATCCAGCTGTCGGTGTTCACCGGCATCGATACCAATGGCGATGGCGTCGACGATGCCTTCTTCGGCGACTTCACCAACGCCGGCGCCGGCACCATCAACGGCCTGGAGATCGAGTACCAGTACCTGCCCAGCCAGCACTGGCTGATCTCCGGCAACCTGGCCTGGCTGGATGCCAAGTATGACGAGTACATGGATCGTGGCGTCAACGTGGCCAAGCAGATGAAGTTCACCAACGCACCGGACTTCTCGGGCGCGTTGAACGTCGAGTATCGCACCGACCTGGCCAATGGCAGCAACCTGTCCGCCCGGGTGAGCTACAGCTACCAGAGCGAAGTGTGGCCGACCACCGACCTGAGCCCGGTGATCCGCCAGGATGGCTATGGGCTGGTCAATGCCGGCGTGGTCTGGAAGCTTGATGACGCCTGGACGTTCTCGCTGCAGGGCACCAACCTGGCCGACAAGGAATACCGCACCACCGGCTACAACATTCCGGCGGTCGGCACGCTGATTGGTTTCTATGGGCCGCCGCGCCAATATAGCCTCAGCGTCCGTTACGATTTCTAGGAAGCTTCTGCATGACACCGTCTTACGATGACCTGTACTGGAAAAGTGACGATGGCCTGCGCCTGCATGCGCGCGACCACGCCCCGGACGGGGGGCAACCGCCCCGTGGCACGGTGGTCTGCATCCCCGGCTTGACCCGTAATGGCGCCGACTTCGATGCTCTTGCGCAATCGCTGACCGCCGTCGGCTTGCGGGTGATTGCCGTTGACCTGCGTGGACGCGCAGGTTCGGAACGTGCGCTGGACCCGTCCAGCTACAACCCGCGCGCGTATGCCGATGACATGGTGGCGCTGCTGCGGTCGCAGAACATCGACAAGGCGGTGTTCGTCGGCACCTCGCTGGGGGTGCTGGTCACCATCACCCTGGCCTCGCGTGCACCCGGGCTGATCGCCGCGGCGGTGCTGAACGATGCCGGCCCCAAGGTGCCGCGCGAAGCCCTGGCGCGGATCGGCAAGTACGCAGGCAAGCCCGTGCCACCGATGGACCTGGCACAGGCCACGAGCTATGTGGAGTCCATCGGCAAGGCTGCGTTCCCGCGCTTCACCACCGACGACTGGCGGGCGATGGCCGTACGCACCTTCCGCCAACGCAGCGATGGCCTGCTGGAACTGGACTACGACCCGGCGGTGATCCGCACAACCCGTCCGTGGGTGCTGTGGCTGCTGCGCCCGGTGCTGTGGCGCGCGGTGCGTGGCCTGACTGCACGCGTGCCGGTGCTGGTCGTTCGTGGGGCGTTGTCGGACATCCTGCCTGCCGATGTCGCGCGGCAGATGGCCGCCACCTCGCCCAACGCCCGCCTCGTTGAAGTGCCGGAGGTGGGCCATGCCCCGATGTTGTCCGAGCCCGAGGCGCGTGAAGCGATCCTGTCATTGCTGGAGCGCGTGCGATGACTGCCGACGTTTCAACGTATGAGTTGCCTGCTGCGCTACAGGCACTGCGGCAATGGGCGGCAAGCGAGCGGCTGAGCGCCAGCACGCGCATCGCGCAGTCGCGCATCGATGCTTTCGCCGACGCCACCGGTGACCACAACTGGATCCACACCGATCCGGCACGCGCCCAGACCGGCCTGCCGGGTGGGCAGACCATCGCGCATGGTTTCCTCCTGCTCTCGCTTACCGTCGAGGACGATGTGGCGGCCCTGGCCGGTTTTCCCGGCATCGCCCACGTACTCAACTACGGGTTGAACAAGGTCCGCTTCCTGGCGCCGGTGCCCAGCGGTTCCGAGGTGCGGGTGCGCTCGCAGCTGCTGTCACTGGAAGCACGCAGGCCCGGGCAGTGGCTGCTGGCCCAGCAGAAGACGGTGGAAGTGATCCCCACCGATGAGGTGGCCGTGGTCGCCGAACAGCTGTCGCTGATCGTGCTCGCCGACTAACGCCGCCCTACCCCCGCAGTGCAGCACCGGCCCGCTGCCCGCCGGGCTCGGTTCTCTCTACACTGGAGCGATGTTGACGCCCTCCATCGTCCTGTTCGCCTGCATCGCGTGGACCGTGCTGCTGTTTGGCGTCGCCCTCTGGGGGGAACGCCAGGGGCACCGGCTGTCAAAGGTCTGGCCGGCCATCTACGCGCTGTCGCTGGGCGTGCACTGCACGGCATGGACCTATTACGGGGCCGCCTCGCAGGGCGTGCAATGGGGCTTCGCCATTCCGCCGACACTGATCGGCATGGCGCTCATTTTTGCCTTCGGCCTGCCCTTCCTGGTGCGGCTGGGGCGACTGGCCAAACAGCACAACAGTGCCACCATCGCCGATCTTGTGGTGGCGCGCCTGCGTGCCGATCAAGGGCTGGGCATCACCATCACCCTGGTCGCACTGTTCGGCATCATTCCCTACATCGCACTGCAGCTCAAAGCAGTCAGCCAGGGTCTTGCCGCCTTGCTTGGCGATCAGTTCGCGCCCGTTGGCTGGCAGCTGGACGTGTCGTTCTGGTTCGCGCTGACGATGGCGGCGTTCACCACGTTGTTCGGCGCACGCAAGGCGTCGGCCACCGAACACAACCGAGGCATCGTGGTCGCGCTGGGCCTGGAATCGCTGTTGAAGCTGACAGCACTGCTGGCGATCGGCCTGTATGCCGCGCTCTCGGTGCACAAGGCCGGCGCGCCGCTGCTTGAGAAGATGGCGCACCTGCCGTCGCCGGCAGTGGTGCCGGATTACCTGACCATGGTGGCGCTCGGTGCGATGGCCGCGTTCACCCTGCCCCATCAGTTCCACGTGGGCGTGGTCGAACTGCGGCAGTCGTCGGACCTGAAGACAGCGCGCTGGCTGTTCCCGGTGTACCTGCTGTTGATCGGCCTGCCGTCTGTGCCGATGGCGCTGGCCGGTGCAGCACAGTTGCCGCCTTCGGTATCGCCCGACCTGTATGTCCTGGCCCTGCCGCAGGAACGCGGCCACCACCTGCTGGCGCTGCTGGCATACCTGGGCAGCCTGAGCGCGGCCACCGGCATGATGATCCTGTCCGGGCTGACGCTGTCGATCATGCTCGGCAACCACGGCGTGGGTTCACGCCTGCTGAGCGGGGTCAATGGCTTCAGCAGTGGCGCCGATCTGCGACCGCGGGTGCTGGCCTTCCGTCGCGCCGGCATCCTCGCCGTGTTCCTGATGTCGTGGCTGTACAGCCGCGCGATGAGCGGCACCGAGGCGCTCAGCGATTTCGGCCTGATGTCGTTCACCGCGCTCTCCCAGCTGGCACCGGCAGTACTGCTGGCGGTGTACCGTCCGCGTACGCCCTCCCCGGCCATCATCGCCGGCATCGTGCTGGGTTCACTGGTCTGGCTGTGGCTGGTGCTGCTGCCGATGGTGATCCCCGCCCCGCCACCGTCGGCCAGCCCCGACGGGCTGCACTGGCTGGCGATGTTCTCGCTGCGCATGCAGCCTGGCCATATCGCCATCAGCATGGGGGCGAGCCTGGCGGTCAACCTGGCGACCGTTGTGCTGGTGTCGCGTGCGGTGCGTCCCTCGCTGCCACGGCAGCGCGACGCGGTCGCCGCCGCGTCGCTGCGCAAGACCGCCGGTCGCTTCCTCGGCCAGGAACGGGCGCGGCAACTGATGGACGGACACGCCGGGCAGATGCTGGATGACGAGCGGGTCACCGCCATCGAGCGCGAGCTGACCGCCGTGGTCGGTGCGGGCATGGCACGCCTGCTGGTGGAGGCCGCCCGCGATGGTGGCGCTGCACCGCTGGACGCCGTTACCCGCGCGGTCGGCGAAGCCACCCAGGTGCTGCGCTTCAACCAGCGCCTGCTGGAAGCCGCCTTGGAAAACATGAGCCAGGGCATCAGCGTGGTCGATGCGCAACTGCAGCTGGTGGCCTGGAACAGCCGTTATGCCGCACTGTTCAAGTTCCCGCCGGAGCTGCTGCAGGTGGGACAGCCGGTGTCGAACCTGACGGCGTGGGCGTTGGGACAGCTGAAGATCGGCGACGCCCCCGGCGACTCGCGCGACAAGGCGCTGCAACGGCGGGTGGTGCACATGCGGCGCGGTACCCCGCATCTGTCCGAGCGGATCTTCCCGGACAACACCATCGTTGAAATCCGCGGCAACCCGATGCCGGGTGGCGGCTACGTGGCCACCTTCACCGATGTCACCGCTTTCCGTCGGGCCGAGGACGCGCTGAAGCGCAGCAACGAAACCCTGGAGCGCCGGGTGCAGGACCGTACTGCCCGGCTCGAGCAGGCCGTGCATGAAGCCGAACGAGCCAACGTGGCCAAGACACGCTTCCTGACCGCTGTCGGCCACGACCTGATCCAGCCCCTGCATGCGGCGCAGCTGCTGACCGATGCCATGTCGCAGCACATCGAATCGGAGTTCCTGGACAGCTTCCTGCGCCAGATCCGTGGCGCGCTGGACTCCACCGACGATCTACTGTCGGGCCTGCTCGATATTTCGCGGCTGGAAGCCGGCGGACTGGTCGCCGATCCGCGTCCGTTCGCGCTGTCGACCGTGCTGGATCCACTTGCACAGGAGTTCGCCGTTCTGGCGGCGGCGCGCGGCCTGCAGTTCCGCCATGTGCGGACCCGCGCGTGGGTGCACAGCGACCCGTTGCTGCTGCGTCGGGTGCTGCAGAACTTCCTGGCCAATGCCATCCGCTACACCCGCCGTGGCGGCGTGCTGCTGGGCGTGCGCCGGCATGGCCAAAACCTGTCGATCGGAGTGCATGACAGCGGACCCGGTATCGCGCCGGAGCAGCAGGCGGTAGTGTTCGAGGAATTCCATCGTGGTGATCGCAGCAACGGCCAGGGCCTTGGTCTGGGCCTGACCATCGCGAGCCGCATAGCCGACCTGCTGCACGCGCCGCTGCAACTGCAGAGCGCGCTCGATCGCGGCTCGACCTTCTCCATCACCGTGGTGCGGGCAGCGCCGCCTGCGGCCCCGCGCACTGAACCCGCCGCTGGCAACAGCAGCATCAAGGGTATCCGCGTGCTGGTGGTCGACAACGATCCGCAGGCCCTGGAGGCAATGCGACAGATGCTGCTTTCGTGGGGCTGCGATGTCATCGCGGCGCGCGATGTCAATGCGCTGGGTGCTTCAGCGCAGGAAGCGGCACTGTGGTTGTTCGACTACCACCTTGATGATGGCGATACCGGCGTCGCACTGTGGAAGCGCCTTGTCGCCGTCCACGGTACACGGCCGACGGTGATCCTCAGCGCCGACACCGGCAGCGACACCCGCGAGGCAGTGCGCAACGTGGGCCTGTCGCTGCTCAACAAGCCGTTCAAGCCGCTGGCACTGCGCTGGGCGATCAACCATCTGCTGGCAACGGCCGCGACGGCAACACCCTGACCAAGGGTCAGGCGTCCTGCGTCTCTTCGATCTGCCGCGAGGGATCGCTCAGCCCCATCTCGTGCAGCACACGGATGGCCTGCGCACGATTACGCACGCCCAGCCGGCCCATGATGCGGGTCATGTGCGCCTTGACCGTGCGCAGCTGCACGCCCAGCCGGTCGGCGATCTGCTTGTTGAGCAGCCCTTCGGCCACCAGGCTCAGCACCTTGTACTGATGCGCGGACAGGCTGGACAAGCGCGCGGCAAGATCGGCGTCCTTGTTGAAGGGCGCTACCCGTGCCACCGGCTCGCGCAGCAGCGCCGGAATCCAGCGCTCACCTTCCAACACGGTCTGCAGCGCGGACTGCAGGTCGGTCAGCCCCGAACTCTTGGGCAGATAGCCGGCTGCGCCCAGATCGATGGCGCGGCGGATCACGTGCGGCTCTTCATTGGCCGAGACGATGATGATCGCCAGCCCCGGTTGCAGTGCACGGATGGTCGCCAGCCCGGCAAGACCATGGTTGCCCGGCATATGCAGGTCCAGCAGCATCAGGTCGATCTGCTGGCTCTCGATCGCTTCCAGCACGCTGTGCAGCGAATCGGCCTCGCTGATCTGCAGGTCAGCCACCGCCTCCTCGGCCGCACGATGCAGCGCCGCGCGGAACAAGGGGTGGTCGTCGGCGATGAGGAGGGTCGGCATGTCCAGCGGAGGTTAGCAAATCGCCTGCGGTTGGGCACGGGTACCAAGGTACGCTGGCGTGCGCCGCCCGGATTGCTAGGGTGGAGCAATGAACATCCATCGCCCCGTTATGCTGCTGTGCGCCACGCTGCCGCTGCTTGTGGGCAGCATTTCCGCCGCCCAGGCTGCCGCGCCCCGCCCCATCACTGCTGTTCCGGTGTTCGAGCAGTGGCGGGAAACCGTGCATCGCGGCAACGATGAACTGCTGACCGCGGGACTGGGCATCGACGCCCTGCGCTCGGCAGCCGCGCCAGCCTTCAGCAAGCCGGCCCGGCCCACCGCCGACGAGGCCCGACGCCGTGCGATCTGGAGCAGTTGGCGTGGTATTGCCGACCTGACTCCCGGCGGTGGTTTCGGCGATGTCTACGGTAGCCTGCAGGCAGTGCCCGGCCGCGAATTCTCGGCCTATGCGCGCATCGATGGCGCACGCCAACCCCACCGCGTGCTGGTGCAGGTACCCGACAACTTCGACGCCTCGCGACGCTGCCTGGTCGTCGCTGCGTCATCCGGCTCGCGTGGCATCTATGGCGCGATTGCGGTCGCCGGCAGTTGGGGCCTGGCCCACGGCTGCGCCGTCGCCTATACCGACAAGGGCGCCGGCAGTGACTACTACGATCTGGACGCCAAGACGGGCTTCCAGGACGACGGCACGCCCGCCAGCCAAAGCGCGCTGGCCTTTGTTCCTGCGGGTACGGCAGCCACGCAGGGAATCACCTTCAAACATGCCCATTCGGGTGACAACCCGGAAGCAGACTGGGGCCGGCATCTGCTGCAGGCGCTGCAGTTCGGCCTGCAGGTACTGGACCGCGCCTACCCCGAATCCGCTCCATTCACGGCGGCCAACACGCGCACGCTGGGCGCGGGTGTATCCAATGGCGGTGGCGCCGTGCTGCGCGCGGCGGAGATCGACGGCGACTGGTTCGATGCGATGGTGGCCGGCGAACCCAATGTCTCGGTGGCAGGCGCACCGCCGCTGTACGACTTCGTTACCCAGGCCGCGTTGTTGATGCCCTGTGCCCTGCTGGCAGAGGACGATCTGCCGCAACCGCCGATGTCGGCGCAGGCCGTGCCGGTGTGGACCCAGCGATGTGCCATGCTGAAATCCGCCGGGTTGGTGCAGGGTGATGACGCTACGGCACAGGCACGGTCGGCACGGCAGCTGCTGCTCGACGCTGGCTTGAGTGCCGACGCACTTCGTGCCGGCGCGTTCTCGACCGGGTTCGATCTGTGGCGCGCCATCGCGGTCACTTATTCGTCAGCCTATGGACGCTACGGCGCCGGCGAACATCCCTGCGCGTACAGCTTCTCCGCCGCTGGGGCGGATGGCAGGCCCGGCGCGGCCGCCGCCGAGGCCCGGGCAACCTGGTGGAGTGAGGGCAGCGGCATTCCGCCGGGCAACGGCGTGGTGCTGGTGGATGGCAATGCCGCCGGGGTGGAAGCTGATCCACTGCGCGGCCTGAATTGCCTGCGCGCGCTCGGCAAGGGCGACAGCACCGATGCGCAGCGGGTGCGCGCCGGCATTGCTGCGGCCACCGCCAAGGCGCCGCGTCGCGGTGTGCCGATCGTGGTGATCCATGGCCTGGACGATGGGCTGGTGCCGATCAGCATGACCAGTGATCGGTATGTGCCACTTGCGCGCAAGGCAGGTGCGCAGATCGCCTATTGGCGGGTAAACAACGCACAGCACTTCGACTCGCTGCTGGCCTTCCCGGACTACCGCAAGCGCTACGTACCACTGCTGCCCTACCTGTTCGCGGCGCTGGACCAGGTATGGGATCACCTTGAGGATCGGGCGCGCGCACTGCCACAGGATGCATTGATCCAGCCAACGCCACGCGCGGAAGCACCCTTGCTGCGCGAGCAGCTGTCCATTCCCGCGGTCCCGGCCATCTCCAGCCGCTGACACGCCGTCCACCAGGAAGCCCCCATGTCGTCCGCAACCGCTACAGACGCGCCCGCCGCCGAGGCCAATGCCTATCCCCTGCTGATCAAGCAGTTGCTGCTCACGCCGCTGGCGGTGCGACCACAGCAGGAGATCGTCTACGGCGACAAGGTCCGCTTCGACTACCGCACCCTGCAGGCGCGCATCGGACAGTTGGCCGGGCTGCTGACCTCGTTGGGGGTAAAGCGCGGCGATACCGTGGCAGTGATGGATTGGGACAGCAACCGCTATCTGGAAAGCTATTTCGCCGTGCCGATGATCGGAGCGGTGCTGATGATGGTGAACGTCCGCCTGGCGCCTGAGCAGATTGCCTATACGCTCAATCACAGCTGCGCGCGGGTACTCCTGGCCAACCGCGAATTCCTGCCGGTGCTGGAAGCCATCGACGAACAGTTGCCGGATCTGCGCACGCGCATTCTGCTGGCCGATGAGGTTGGCCCGCTGCCAGCGGGCTTCGTGACCGAGTATGAAGCCGGACTGCGCGAGGCCACGCCCATCATCAGCTTCCCGGACTTCGACGAGAACACCCGCGCCACGACGTTCTATACGACCGGCACCACGGGCCTGCCCAAAGGGGTGTATTTCAGCCATCGGCAACTGGTGCTGCACTCGCTTGCGGCGATGGCCGCACTCGGCAGCGCGTCCAGCCAGGGGCGCCTGCACCGCGACGACGTCTACATGCCGATCACCCCGATGTTCCATGTCCACGCCTGGGGCATGCCTTACGTGGCTACGCTGCTGGGCATCAAGCAGGTCTACCCTGGGCGTTATCTGCCGGGCAAGCTACTGGCGCTGATCGCCCGCGAGAAAGTGACGTTCTCGCACTGCGTGCCGACCATCCTGCATATGCTGCTGGGCCATGCCACCGCGGCCGATACCGATCTGCGCAGCTGGAAAGTGATCATCGGCGGTGCGGCACTGCCGCGGGCACTGGCGCAGCAGGCACTGGCCCGTGGCATCGATATCTTCGGCGGCTACGGCATGTCCGAAACCTGCCCCCTGCTCACCGTCGCGCAGATCGATGCCCACGCCCTGGACGACCCGGATGAGGAGCTGTCGCTGCGTACCAAGGCCGGCATCCCGGTGCCATTGGTGGATCTGCGCATCGTGGACGAAGACATGAACGACGTTGCCCACGATGGCGTCGCTACCGGCGAAGTGGTGGCACGCACGCCCTGGCTCACCCAGGGTTATCTGCACAACCCGGACGCTTCAACGGCGTTGTGGGCGGGCGGTTACCTGCATACCGGGGACATCGGCAACATCGATGGCGGCGGCTACCTGCGCGTGGCCGACCGCATCAAGGATGTGATCAAGACCGGCGGCGAATGGATCTCCTCGCTCGCCCTGGAGGACATCATCGCCCTGCATCCTGCGGTCAACGAGGTCGCCGTGATCGGCATCAGCGATACGAAATGGGGTGAGCGACCGCTGCCGCTGGTGGTCCGGCAGCCCGGCAGCGATGTGACCGAAGCAGAGATCATCGAACTGGTCGCCGCACGCAGCCGCTCAGGCGACATCTCCCGCTACGCGATCCCCGACCGCGTCAGCTTCGTTGATTCGCTGGAACGCACCAGCGTGGGCAAGATCAACAAGAAAAAGCTGCGTGGGCTGCATGACATGACGCCGGTTGATGAGCGCCGCTGACGCGGAAGCTCTTCTGCAAGCAGAACACGCAAGCGTTGCGGGCGGATGCAAGGCGAGCTGCTGGCCTCACGTCCGCACTGATTCCGCGCCACGCACCGCGCCCGCGGTAGCGGGCGCGGCATGGATTCAATGCAACGGCACCTTCAGCACCGATGGCGCGGACGTCGGGGAACTGAAGGTCACCGCCCCGCCCAACTGGCTGATGCCTGCATAACGCAGGTCCACCGTATCGACCACCAGCGTCAGGCGGCTGCCCGCTGGAATGTTCCAGCTGCTCGCTTCCAACCGAAGATCGAGGGTGGCCGCCTGGCCCGGCGCAACGCCGCGCAGAGTGTACGGCTTGTGGCTGATCAGCTGGCCATTGCCCAGCACATCTTCCGCGTACAGGTAGGCATACAGCGTGGTGTTGGCACGGCTGGGAGTGACGGTCACGCGCACTTCCGGCGCACCGTCCAGACGGCGTGCGTTCCAGTAGATCGGCCCCTGCCAGACGCCTGCAGCGTTGCGCCCGATGAAAGGCACGTATGCACCCGGCGGAAGATTGATCATCTGCAGCGAGCCCGACACCATCGCCACGCCGGAATTGGCGGCGGTAGGCAGGCCACTGCCGATGCGGTAGTTCCAGCCATTGCTGCCCCCGTTTTCAGCCAGGCCTCCGGTGGGCAGAAGCAGGCCGCCGGGTGCGGTCAACGCGTAGCTGACCGCGCCACTGTTGGTGGCCTGCCAGTTCGGGTAGCTGCTCCAGCTTCCCTTCTGTGACTTCAGCTGCACCGCCGGTTCGCGGTCGATGCCATTGGTCACGCCCTTGAGGTAATGGTCGAACCAATCGCCCACCGAGTCATAGACCTCGTTGGGAATGCCCAGTGCGCCCAGGGCCTCGTTGAGGGCGTGGTCGCCGTGGCGCAGCTGCAGCTGCTTGGGGCCTTTCAGCTGGTTGAAGAAATCCACCAGCTGACCCGGCGGGAACAGGCTGTCGTTGAAGGCATTGGCCAGGAATACGGCCGGCTGGTTGGCGTTGATCTCGTTGATGCTCGCAGCGGGGCTGCGGATCGCGGCCACCGGCAGCAGTGATTCCACGGCGCCCTGATAGTTGCCGACCACCACGTTGCGGTTGATCGTGGCCAGTTCGGACCCGGGGCGGCCGGTGACCATGCCGGCGGCCACCAGCAGTGCGATTCCCTGTGCACTGGGGGTGTCGTTGGCGTACAGCGACGCCTGCAGGTCGGCCCATCCGCTGAGGGCGGCCACTGCCTTGATGCGGGGATCGCGTGCCGCCGCCAGCAGGCTGGTGCCGGCGCCGTAGGAGATGCCCGAGACGCCGATCCGCGCCGGGTCGGCCTGGGTGTTGTCCAGCGCCCAGTCGATCAATGCGCTGACATCCTCGACCGTGGCTGGCCCGGCGATGTCGATGGCCCCGCCGGACTCCCAGAAGCCGCGCGAGCTGTAGCTGATGACCACGTAGCCGCGCTTGGCCAGCGACTGTGCGACCCCTACGTACTCCACACTGGGCACCGCCCAGCTGCTGGGCATCACCAACAGCGGGTACTTGCCGCTACCCGCGTCCTGGGGTTCGATGACAAAGACCCCGAGGGGTGTGCCGTCCCAGCTGGGAACGGTGCGGTGGGTGGTCTTGACCGTGGCGGCCCATGCGGTGGGCGCCAGTCCGGTCAGCAGGATCAACAGCAGCAATACCTTGCGCATCGTCGTCTCTCCCCGTCGTTGGTGGTGCAACGGGTTGGACCGTACCAGTGCGAATGGTGGCTGACACCTTGCGCCGCAACATGGGGTGGCGGGCCCGCCACCCCACACCGAGTGCCTGAATGCGCCTAGAGCGTCGCCTGCGCCTGCAGGGTGAACACCCAGCTGTCGGGTCGGCTGGCATAGGCGCCGGGCCGTGCCACGTACTGCACCGCCGGCCGCAGCACCAGCCACGGCGCGACCTGCACGCCGTAGTTCAGCTCGACGAACTGCTCGTTGCTCTGCACATCCTTTCCGGTCAGCTGCTGGTGCCGTGCGAGCCGGTCGGAGATATCCAGCCGGTTCCAGGCCAGGCTGAGCACATCATCTTCGCGCGACGCGATCACGCCGCGCCAGCTCACGCCCGCTTCCCACGAGTAGCGCATCAGCCCTGTTTTCGCGTCCGCACGAGTGGCCACGCCGAACACCGAGATGCCGCGCACCGTATCGCCCTCGGGCTTCCACACGCGCTGCGCGGCCTGCACGTACGAACCGCTGCGATGCGAGGCGCGAGGTGCGGCCGGATTACCGATGTCATCGGCGTTGGAGGTGTCCAGGTAGTAGCCGACCTTGTAGGTGCCGCCATAGTCCCCGCCGGACGTGCCGTGGCTGTAGCCCACTTCCACGGGCAGGAACAGACCGGTCTTTCCCCTCGTCGAAACACGGAAGCCACTGTTGGCCTGCTTGCGCGTCGGGTTGACGTCGTAGATGCCGGTCTGTGCGTACCAGCCCGACGGATCGTTCCACTTCACCCGCAGCCCCCACTGGCCCGTCGGGTTGTCCAGCCAGCCGGAGCTGTAGATCGGGCCCAGCGGATGCCCGCATTGACCGTTGTTGTTGAAGTTGCAGGTGTAGGGCAAGCCACCGAAGTCGTTGCCCATCGAGTAGAAGCCCCCTTTCAGGCTCAGCCGCTTGTCCAGCAGCAGCCGCTCGTAGGAGAGCTCGTTGAAGCGCAGGTTCTGGCCCTGACCATAGAAGGCCTGGTTCTGGATATAGGAACCGGTGGACCGCTCGTTGATGGCGTTGCCGAAGCGATCGGAGAACACCACGCGCAGCGTGCCGACGAAGCCGAGTGCTTTGCCGGTATCGATCGTCGCGCCCAGATCGATGTGTTCGGCGGTGGACCAACCACTGCCCTTGTAACCGTCGCTGTTGACGCCGCTGCCGATCACGATGCGTGCGCTGGGAGTTACACCGCGATCCTGCAGCCAGAGGCGCGCGGCCCAATCGGCACTCAGCGGCGTCTGCACGACGCTGTCCACTGGCTTGGGCTTGGCGGTGGCAGTCGCTTCGGCGGCCGACACCGGGCCATTGACCGCGAGCAGGAGCAGCCCGATGCCGTTCAAGGAGAGCAGCTTCATGCCGCGGCCCTCCTGTCCTTGCGCTTCTTCCAGGCGCGCCGCACCAGCAGCAGGACGCCGACCAATGCCAGCACGGCAACGATGAGCATCGGCAGCCACAGCCGTGCGATCTTCGCCAGCAATGGCTTCTCGCCGCCGGCGCGGGTCAGCGCCACCTGGGCCTCGGTGACCTGGTCGCCCGGCCCGAACTGTGTACGCACGTAGGTCGCCACCGCTGCGATATCGGCGTCACTCAGGTCCTGCACGAACGAACCTTTCGAGAAATGCGGCATCAACGCGTGTTCGCCATGCACATCGCGGTCGATGCCGCCGATGATGGTGGCGATGAGGTTCTGCGGGCGGGTCATGCCGACGGTGGTGTTGTGCACCAGGGAGGGGTAGTACCCATCCCTGCTGCCCTCGCCCCGCGATCCATGGCAGCTTGCGCACAGGCCCGAATACAGCACTCCGCCCGAGGCCAATGCGGCACCCGTGCCGCGTACCGGTTGCTCGCCCGGTGTGGCGGCGGCATCGCCCCAGGCAAAGGCGGCCCGCGTGGCGTCAGGATCGGCCACCGCCGGTACTGTGCGCAGGTAGGCAACGATCGCGGCGATGTCCTCGTCCTGCAGCTTGGACAGGCTGTTGCTCACCGCTTCGGCCATGCCGCCACCGGCCTGGGCCTTGCCGGCAACGCGGCCGGTCTTCAGGTACTGCGCCAGCTCGGCATCGCTCCAACCGCCGATACCGCTGATGGGATGGGAGGTGATGTTGGGTGCGTACCAGTCCCCCAGCGATCCGCCAGCGAAGGCCTTGCCGCTCACTTCCTGCATCATCAGCCCACGCGGGCTGTGGCAGCTGGAGCAATGTGCCAGGCCTTCCACCAGATAGGCACCGCGATTCCATTGCGCACTCTTGCCCGCATCGGGCTTGAACGTCTCCTTGTCCAGGAACAGCAGGTTCCACACCGCCATGGACTGGCGGATGCTGAAGGGGAACGGCAGTTCGGTCGCGTGCGCTTCCTCGTCGACCGGCGCCACCTCCGTCATGAAGTAGCTATACAGCGCGTGGATGTCCTCGTCGGTCAGCTTGGCATACGAGGTATAGGGCATCGCCGGATACAGATGGGCGCCATCCTTGCGCACGCCTTCGCGCACTGCTTTGGCGAAGTCATCCTCGCTGTAGAGGCCGATGCCATGGCTTTTGGAGGGGGTGATGTTGCTGGCCCAGATCTCACCCAGCGGGGACGCAATCGCGTAGCCGCCGGCGTAAGGTTTGCCCTGTTTCGGGCTGGTGTGACACGCCACGCAGTCTGCGGCGACCGAGAGGTAGCGCCCACGTTCGGCGACCTCGTCTGCGTGCGCGGATTGGCTGGCTGCGGCCAGCATCAGCGCCATCAGAGCGGAGACGAAGGTCTTCATGCCGCACGCTCGATGGCATCTGCAGCCCGCAATGCCAGTGCAGCCATGGTCAAGGTGCTGTTGACCACGCTGGCCGACACCATCGGGCCACCGCCAGGCAGCCACAGGTTCGGGTGGTCGTGCGCTCGGCAATTGCCATCGACCACCGAATCGCGCGGGTCAGCGCCCATGATGGTCGAGCCCATGATGTGGTTGTTGGCGTTGAGCGCCGTGGTGATGACGAATTCCTCGGCGTTGAACAGCGAGCCGATATGTCGCAGCTGTTTGCAGGACTCGTCATAGCCCTTGCGGGCGTAGTCGCCCAATGAGTAATGGATGTCCGGGCAAGCCAGGCCATGGCCGTCGACCCGTGTCTTCGACAGCGTCAGCCGATTGCTCGGGTCCGGCAAGGGTTCCAGGCTGATCGAAAGATCGACGCCGAAGATCGCGCGGCGACGGATCTCCGCATCCAGCGCGTCGCCCACAAGGCCCTTCTGCAGCGCCTGGTCGGTGGCGATCGCCACGCGGCTGATGTTGTTGAGGATGATCTTGGTGGCCGAGTACTGCGAACGGAAGGCGCCGTCGCGCGGACCGACCATGCAGCTGGACTGCGCCGGTCCGCGGCCCAGCCAGATCGGGCGATCGGCGATGAACGAGCAGTGGAACCCGGAATGGTCGAGCATGTTGCGCCCGACCTGGTCGGAACTGTTGGCGATGCCGTTGGGGTTCTGCTCGTTGGCGGCAAGCAGCAGCAGGCGCGGCGTTTCCAGCGCGTTGCAGGCAATCACGAAGCTGCGCCCGGTGGCCTTGTGGCTGACCTTGTTGTTGTCATACCAGTGGATGGCCGTCACCCGGTTCTGCGCATCCGTGTCGATCCTGTAGGCCACGGCTTCAGCCAATACCTGCGCACCCAGCTTCTCGGCCGCTTCGATGGTATGGATGCCGTTGTACATCGCGCCTATCGGGCAGATCGGCTGGCAGTTGTTGTTGCCGCAGCAGGCGGGCCGATCATTCCAGGGTGTGATCATGCGGCCCTGCGGAATGGGCACCAGGTTGTAGCCGTGCGGATTGACCACCTCGGCGAACACCTTGTCACCGTTGCCCCAGGGAATCATGTCGGCCAGGTACGGCTTGGATCGCTCGGAGGGGCTCTGCTTGCCCGGGTCGTTCGGCCCGGACACACCCATCGCCTCTTCCGCGCGGCAGTAATAAGGCTCGATGTCGTCGTAGCTGATCGGCCAGTCGCGCCCTACCCCATAGGTGGACTGCATCTTGAAATCCACCGGCAGATGGCGCCAGCAGGAGGCGGCCCAGTGCCAGGTGGTGCCACCCACGGCCTTGATGAAGCCCTGGTGGAAGCTGCTGGCATCGGGGCCGGTCAAACCCACGTAGTCGTTGGCCGGGAAATACAGCGGCGCGGTGGCCAGCGGCGACTGCGGATACGGCCCCTGGAAGTCGCTGCCGATGCGTCGCTCGAAGCTGACGTTGCGCCAGTTTTCGACGACGTCGGAGCGATGCAGGCGCGGGCCCGCTTCGAGGACCAGAACCGATTTTCCGGCACGAACCAACTGATGGGCGATCAATGCGCCGACGACGCCTGAGCCGACGATCACAACATCGGCATCGGCGTCGCCATCACGGAAAACCGGAGCTTTCATGAGGGGAATCCAGATCAATTACGGGAAAGAGATGAAAGCGCAGGCTCAGCCGTGCGCACGTACCGCCGCCGGCGGTTCAGCCGTCCACCATGCAGGGCCGCCTTGTGCGTAGGTCGGCGGGAACAGGCCGTCGTCCACGGGCCGCTGCATCAGCGCATCACGATAGGAAACGGTGATGGCCTGCGGGCCCTTGCCGACGCTGCCGGTGTACCAGGCGGTGATGATGGCCAGTGCTGTTGGCCGTGCGTCGCCAGCCGCCGCCAGCAGTGCTTCGGGGCCTTGTGCCTGTTGCGCCTTGGCCGCGAGTGCCGGGAACCGGGCGTGCATCTCGGGATGCAGCTTGGCGAATGCGGCTTCGATGCGGCCGGCGGTCGCCGGATCGAGATCGGTCTTGCCCGTCAGCGCCTGCGACAGCTGCAGAAAGCGCCGGTCTGCCGGCTTTGCAGGGGCGGCACTGGCAACGGGTGCAGGCGCTTTGCCGTTGCAGGCCACCAGCAACGAAATCGAGCTGACGGCCAGCAGGAAGGTTCTGCGCGTCAGGCCTTGCCCACTCCCTTCCAATCCCTCGGGAACACTCATGATGTGGACTCCTGATGCGTCACGTCTTCGGCTGCCCCGGACCGCGACGCGGGGGGGGCACCTACGGGTGAAACTGTAACGCACCTGCTCGTCGTCGCGGGGTGAGTGGAAGCGGCCGCAGAACAGCGAAGTGCCCTGCTTTGCGGCATCAATGCAAGCAGATTGCCGCCGGCAAGCAGGGGCCCCCGTCACGCCCGCACAACGCCGTCAACGCTAGAAACAAGGGGTTTCCTACTCTGGAGAGTGGCCATGCGGGTACTGCTGCTGTGTGCCGTGGCGACGATGTCATTGTCGGCCTGCAACCAACGCGAACCGACCGATAAGGCACAACATGCCGATGCGGTTCGGCAAAACCCGCCAGCGGCCAGCGCGCCGACGCGCAACGTGCCCGGCGGCGGCAGCGGGACCGCAGCCTCCGAAGACCAGTCGTCAGGAACCGGCGCCAGCAGCGGCAAGGAGGCACCGCCGGATTCTCCTGCAAAGCGCTGAATCCAGAAGGGTCGCCGGCTTGGCTCGGACAGGCACGCTGGACGTCCCTGCGGTGGGCCAACGACCCTCTGCCACAACAGTGATTCCGGCGCCTCCGCCGCGACTGACCTGGACAGATTGATGCAGCACGATGTGAAATTGGATCCCGACACGGTTCACGCCAACAACGCCTGTGCGGTGGCATGTTCAAGGTGACCCAAGAGGATTACCACATGCCTGACACCGGACTCTTCTACGTCTTTTCAGTGGATTACGCGGCCGACGCGCGCGGCGGCCTCGACCGGATCACCTCGATCACCTTCCGCTGCAATCAATGCCACCACGTGTCCCGTGCCGACGCTGACCTGAAGCGGGTGGCGGGTGGCACGCTTCTCACCTGTGGGAGATGCGGGACCCACCAGGCGGTCAGCAACGCGCGTTTTGCCGATGGCGCGCATGCCGCAGCGGCCGAGCGGCCCGCCGTCGCCGCAGGTGAGCGCTGATGCAGCGCTGCCCGTGATGGAGCACGGCGATGTGAGCAAGATGCATGCACCACACGCCCGTTGGGCATCTGCCGTTCACTGCATCTACCCCGTATCCCTACGGCCTCACGGCTACGGTGAAGTCTCCCTTCGTTCCGGAGCACACCATGGCCATCAAGACCGCTGAAGATCTGTTCATCCACGAACTTTCCGACATATACAGTGCCGAGAAGCAGCTGACCAAGGCACTGCCCCGCCTGGCGCGCGCCGCTGACAATCCTGACCTCTCCGCTGCGTTCGAGACCCATCTGGAAGAGACCCAGGGGCAGATCGAACGTATCGACCAGGTGGTCGAGCTGTTGGGGATCCGCCTGAAGCGCATCAAGTGTGCGGCAATGGAGGGGCTGGTGGAAGAAGGCAAGGAGGCCATTGACAGCATCGACAAGGGCCCCGTGCGCGATGCGGCGCTGATCGGCGGCGCACAGAAGGTGGAGCACTACGAAATCGCCTCCTACGGCACCATTGCCGCGCTGGCCAGGCAGCTGGGATACAAGGACGCCGTGCCCCTGCTTCTGGAAACCTTGGAGGAAGAGAAGGCCACCGACCAGAAGCTGACCCTGCTGGCCAGTGGCGGCGGCAACGCCAAAACCGCGAAGGCCGGGTAAGCGCATGTGCACTGCACATCCGTCCGGCGCGTCGCTCCCCGGAGGCCGACGCGCTCTTACCGGAAGGTGTTGCATGCACCCTGATATCATGGGCATTCACTGGCAGGCACTGCCGAGGTGCCCAGCAATCGCGCGCTGATCGCCTCATTGCCGGCACCGCGCACAACGAGCAGCAGGACGGCGCGTCCGCCCGACCCTGCGCTCGGCGTTTCAGCGCACGGCCTTGCCGGCACCGCGCTGTGCTGCAGGCCTCGATCGCGTGCGCTTCTTCGCGGCTGGCGGTAGCGGCAGTACTCGATAGTCAGTCTGGCACACCAGGCAGAAGAAGGTGCGCCGATGCGTGGTACCCATATAGACCTTGCTGACCGGACCACCACAACGGGGACATGTCCGCCGGGTGTGCACCTGCCAGTGCTTTTTCAGCTCGAACCCGCGCTTCCATTGCAGGAAGTCGAAACTGTATTCGCGGTCCTGCCTGACCAGTTCGGCAAGCTTGCGCGGCGGAACATCGCCTACATGGTTGGCCGGATGGACCCGGATGCGGAACAGCACCTCGTTCTTGATGATGTTGCCCACGCCGGAGAACAGCGTCTGGTCCAGCAGGGCGTCGCAGACCAGGACATCGGGCATCGACTTCAGGCGACGACGTGCGAGCCTGGGATCCCACAGGTCGCTCATCACGTCGCTGCGCCAGTCGTATACCTCGTCCAGCGGCTGCGCGATCAGTTTTACCGAGCAGGTGTAGAAGTTCAGTTCGCCGTTGTCAAAGCGCAGCGATACCCGCGCTCGGGTCTCCTTGCGCTCGTCGATGCGCCAGCTGCCGAACATCATCAGGTGGATGCGCAGCGTAACGTGGCTGAATTCCAGCAGAAAATGCTTGCCCCAGCTGCGCACGGCCCGCACCCGGCGGCCCTGCAGGCAGGCCAGGTCGAGCGTGCTGTTGCCGCTGACCTCGCGGACCGTCTTCCCTTTGAATTTGGCGGCGGCCTCGCGCAGCAGCACGATGGACGGACCTTCAGGCATTGGCGTGCTCCAGCAGGGCCTGCAGTTGCAGTGCATCGGGAACGGCATGGCCGTGTGCCGTGTTGTCGAGGATGACCCAGGCCCCGCCCGGCCCGGCGGCCTGCGTTGCTGCCCCGGCCAGCCTGCACAGCTCCGGCTGCTGGTACGCGCTGCAGTAGATCCGCGGCTGCCCGTGCCAACGCCAATAGCTCCAGTGCCTGGCTCCGCCCGGCTGGTCAGCCCCTGCAACCCGCGCGGGATCGGCCGCGACCCGTGCAATTTCATGGTCTTCCAGCAGCGCATCGGCCTTTGCGTCGAACCAGCTGGGGTGGCGGGGCTCGCACGCCATGGGCGTCGCGGTACCCCGACGCAAGGCCCGGAAGAACGCCGACGCGGTGCGGCCGTCGTAGCCCAGACTGGGTGGCAGCTGCAGCAACAGCGCGCCCAGCCGATCACCGAGATGCCCCACCGCGTGCAGGAAGGGGTCCAGCAACGGCGCCGCGCCGCGCAAGCGTGCGACGTGGGAGATCGCCTGCGGCATTTTCACCGAGAAGCGGAAATCGTCCGGCACGCTCGCCGCCCAGCGTGCGTAGGTGGCAGGCTGATGTGGACGGTAGAACGACGAGTTGATCTCCACGATCGGAAAGCGCGATGCGTAACGCTGCAGCGCGCTGTCGCCCGTGCCGAACATGTGCGCGACATCGGTGGGCAGCGACCACCCTGCGCAGCCGACGGCGACGCGGTGCGCCGAGTGTGGGTCATGAGATTCAAGTGCCATTGCGCTACGGTGATGGCGGGACCGTAGCAGTGCGGTGAATACGCGTCGGCTGCGGCGTGAAGCACGCCGCCGGGCGTGGCCGGCCTACCGAGGGGGCGCTGCCCGGCATCGACCCTTGCTGCTCAGAGGCTGGCGCTCACCATTCCACCGTTCGGCGGCTGCCGCGCTGGCAGGGAATGTCCATTGCGTGGCGCAACGCGTTCGTGGGTGGCGGCCATCACCTGGTTCACGCGATGAAGTGCGCCGCGACCACCGGGCTCGATGCCGATGATGTAGACGAAGCGACCATCGCAGCGCGACTGCGCCGATTCGAGCCCGTCGGTCTCGGAGAGAACGCGTTTCAGCGCCTTCTCCCACGCTCTGCCCGGAGCCGATGCCAGCTCCACCACCACCGCGGTTTCCCCGCAGTCCAGCGGCATCACCTCCACACGCAGGATGCGCGGTGTCTTGACGGTCTCGGCGCTACCCATTTTCGATCCTCCTCGGCAAACGACGGCGGCAGTATCCACGCCCGGCGCCAAGGCGCCGTCAAGAAGCCATCGATACCGCGTGCAGGTCGGCTGGCAGCGTTGCCCGTGATGCGTCGCGGCAATCCCCGACGGGCACCTGCAACCGCGCATTGCCCCGGTAGCGGCCACGCCATTAGCAGGTCTTCTTTTCATGCATGGGCGCCCTGGTCTGACAGGAGCCCAGTGCTTGCGCGCAGTCACACCTTCGCACTTTGCTCGTTGACCTGCTGGCGTCAACAAAAGACGCTAACGACACCGCAGCACTATTCCTAGCGCCCTTCCGCGGTCGAGATCCCAGGCAGTACCGGCCACGGCCGGGTCGCGTCCCCAACACCTGTCACCGCATCGTCCTTCACACGGAAAGGCCTGGCCTGCCGTGGTGGACGGCTGCGCCTTGCCCATACCCATGGAGATCCGCAATGCGCCTTGCCACGTTCTTCTTTGCCCTTGTTTTCAGCAGCTTTGCCGGTGCCGCACACGCCCAGGTCGTGACCCTCAACAAGGGCGGATTCGTATTGACCTATGACTGCAGCATCCACAGCGCGACCCGATACGAATACACACTGGTGGCTGACACCGGCTCGGCCGCCCGCCCGTCCAGCTTCTACAAGGATCCGGAGCTGCCGGCCGGTTGCCTCGGCCAGACCAGCACGGCCTCCTATGCCAGCGTGCAGTCCGGCTATGACCGCGGCCATCTGGTGACGTCCAATCACATGGACTACGACGCCACTTACATCCGTCGCGCCAACTACATGACCAACATCGTGCCGCAGGTTTCCAGCTTCAACCAGGGCATCTGGGTCAAGGCCGAGAACGTGGCCGAATGCTATCGGGACATCGCCCCGGTCGACGTCTATGGCGGCGTCGTCTATGGCGATGCGTCCAATGACTATTTCCTCTCCAGCCATGGCATTCCGACCCCGGAATTCTTCTGGAAAACCATCATCACCAAGGATCCGAACACCGGCACCGCCAAGGCCATCAGCTGGATCATTCCCAATGAAGCGGCACTGGGCAGCCTGGACAGCTATCTGGTCACCATCGCCGACCTGGAAGAGCTGCTGGGCGCCAGCTACGTGGCGATCAACGCGCCGGCGCCGCTGAAGAACATGCTGCCCAGCGCCAGCTGGCCGCTGCCGAGCGGATGCGATCTGAGTTGAGCCCCGATGGCCCGACAGAGTGCGCTCCGCCGGGTCTATCGCGCCTGGCAGCTCAGCCTGGATGATCTCTGCTGGCCCATCTCAAGGCCCAGCCCCGGCGCGCGCGCCTGGCGCCGCGCGCCGGTAATGCAACGCAAACAGATACAACCCGGTGAACAGCTGCAGGAACAACGGCGGCAGCGGCGAGTACGTGATCCACGCCGGGGGCTCGCCCTGCCCCATCCCGCGCGCCACGAAGTTGGCGATCACCGCCAGGGTGAAGACGATCGAGGTCCAGCGGTGCACCGGACGCGCCCAGCCACCGGCCCTCATTGCGGCGTCTTCTCGGCAGGCTTCACGGGACGCTCGATCATCTTCCAGCCATTGCCGGACGGATCACGGAACCCGGCATCCACCGCACCGTAACGCTCCACCGGCTCCTGGGTGAATTCCACGCCACGGGCCAGCAGTTGTTCGTAGCTGGCGCGGCAATCGTCCACCGCCAGCACCAGCGGCGGCATCGCGCCCTTGGCCACCATCTGCTGCAGGGTCAGCGCGGTGGCTGCGTCATGCACGGGTGGCCCCGGCTTGAACAGCCCGAGCTGGAAGCCACCCTCGTCGCCCGAATGCACCGTCAACCAGCGATAGTCGCCGCTGCCCACGTCGGTGTGCACCTGGAAGCCGAGTTTATTGACGTAGAAATCGAGCGCTGCGTCCTGGTCATGCACATACAGGCCGACCACATTCACCATGCCAGTCATAGGAACCTCCCTCAGGTGGGATCTACGCTAACAAGGCCGCTGCGGCGGCGCTTCTCCAAAACTGCGATCTTCAGGTCCGGACGCTGCGCGGCACGGGCGTGGCACTCGGGTACGGGGCCCTGCGCCGGAGCGCTGGCACGCTGGCGGTCGCGGATGGCGCCGGGGCTGTCGCCGGTGATGTCGCGGAAGATGCGGCCGAAGGTGCCGAGGCTGGTCCAGCCGGTCTGCAACGCGATCTCGGTGATGGGCAGGTCGGTATCGCGCAGCAGAGCGACGGCGCGCTCGATGCGTCGACTGAGCAGATAGCGGTGCGGCGGCACCCCGAAGGCGACCTTGAAGGAACGCGCGAAATGGGCCGCGGAGACCGCACTGACCTGTGCCAGCCGCACCACCGGCCAGTGTTCATGACTGGCACGATCCATGTGGTCCTTGGCGCGCAACAAACGA
Source organism: Stenotrophomonas sp. PA-6-5C (assembly GCF_021605635.1). Taxonomy (NCBI): domain Bacteria; kingdom Pseudomonadati; phylum Pseudomonadota; class Gammaproteobacteria; order Lysobacterales; family Lysobacteraceae; genus Stenotrophomonas; species Stenotrophomonas sp. PA-6-5C. The sequence continues at coordinate 44,343 of NZ_WKEE01000022.1, read as the reverse complement.
CGCAGCAGTTCCGGGCTCTGGGAGGAGTGGGCAGCCATAGGTGTGGCTTAGCCTGGGCCGTGCCGCCTGCGGGGTCAATCCCCCGGTCGACGTCCATGCAGCGGCGCGTATTCGCAGCAGATTCCGCTGCGGATCTGTTCGCCCTGCGCGTGCCCGCACAGGTCGAATGTGAATGCGTAGCAGCGCTGCGCCGTATCCCCCTGGCCATCGGCGCCGTAGGCGCTGATCCGGGATGCCGGCAGGTTGCCGTTGTACTGCACGCTGCGCAGCTCGGTGCGGCGGCCATCCTCTCGATTGACCTGGACCACTTCAACGCTGCTGCGTGAACCTGCCAGATCCATGCCAAACGTGTCGCCGTAGCCGATCTTCATCAGCGACGTGCCCTGGAACTGCGACGCAAGACTGGACGCTGCGCGCTTCTGCTCGGCGCCCACTTTCAACGCGCTGTTGGCCGAGGTGCAGGTCGGATCGAACGACGCCGTGGCGGCATCGCGCGGCGCATCAGGGGTTGCGCCTTCCTTGCTGGTCTGGGCATTCATACCGTGACCTCCTTGAACACAGACACGCTGATCGTAGGGCGCAGGGTGCGCGGCACGTTCACATCGCGCCACAGCAGCTTCCACGATAGTGATGGCCATCCCACTCCATCCCGAGGGTCCATGCCCCACTCCCTCGCCCGCCCGCAGCGATGGCTCCGCCTCGCCCGTACGCTGCTGCCTTACCTGCTGGGCCTGTATCTGCTGTACCTGCTCGCAGGTAATATTTTTCTCAATACACCACTGTTCGATCAGGTCACCAACCGCAAGCCGCACAAGTTCGTGATGACCACCGGGCCAGCGATCACGCTGCTGCCGGGTCATGTGATCGCCTGGAATGTGCAGATGCGCGGCCACGTCAATCACACGGTGTATGTGCTGCGCGCAGACCGGGCCAGTGCGCGTCTGGCGTTGTTGCCCCTGTTCCAGCGCGAGGTGCGCCTGCCGTCGCTGCACGCGACCGGTGTAGCCGCCGAGATCGCGCGGGTGGATGAGGCGATCCCCTCACCTCCGCGCGGCGATCGCGGCTGGACGTTGCGGTTCGATGCCATCCGCAGCGAGAGCATCCGCAGTGTCCGCGTCGGCAAACTGTTGATCGTCGGCCAAGGCAGCGGCACCGTCGGCTTCGTCAAGCAGCTGCGCGGCGGGCCATCGGAGCTGCTGGACTCGGAGGTGGCTTTTGCTGATGCCGATGTCAGCCTTGACGGCACGCAGCTACTCGGCGACATGCAGCTGAAGACGCAGTTCTCCTATCCACGGCACTACCGCGACCAGGCGCCGGGTCTGGCAAAGCTGGGGCTAAAGCTGGGGCTGTTGCATGCGGCGCTGGAGGTGCAGGCGCGCAGCCAAGGGCTGCGGCTGGATACGGACACGCAACGCCCCTCCGTTGCCAGCGCCCCCGTGCCGGGGCAGCTGCAGGCCTCGATCACCCTGGACCAAGGCGCACTGCAGCCAGGCAGTCATGCGGTCTGGCGGGTCCCATTGCAGATGGGGGCCGGCGCACCGGATCGAGGAACGCTGGCGATACAGCTGGACGCCGCTCGCGATATCCGTCTGCAGGCGCGGTTGCCGCAGCGCGATGGCACCGGCGCTGCACTGGATGCGGATCTGAGCATTGCCGGGCTGCACATTCCATTTGACGATCCCAGCGCGATGCTGGGGCGCACCTCTGGCACGGTCAAGGGCGAATGGACCTTCACCTCGCTCAACTGGATCCCCGCGCTGTTCGTGCAGAAGCCCTGGTTCCAACTGCAGGGCGGTGGCGTGCTGCGCGCGGACCTGCGCCTGCAGAACGGCGAACTGGCCGCCGGCAGCAGCGTCGATATTCCTGCGGCGCGGGCGGTGGCCGAGGTCGCCGGCGTGCACATGCAGGGAACGGCCAGCGCGCATGGGCAACTGCAGGCCGGCACGCCGACGCGCGCCGTGCTGGCGGTGAAACTGCCCACGTTCAAAGCCCATGCGGGCGGCGCCAAAGGCACCACGCTGTTCGATGGGCGCGACCTGGCGCTGACACTGACCGGTGACGGGCGCCTGCGCGAACTGCGCAAGGGAGTGCGCGCGCAGCTGCGCTTCGACGACGCAACCATTCCAGACCTCACCGCCTACAACCGTTACCTGGGCAAGGGCCAGGTGAAGCTGCTGGGCGGTGCCGGCCAGGTCAGCGGCAACGTTGAACTTGATACCCAGGGCCGGGTCGGCAACGGCAGCGTCCGCCTGCGCAGTCAACGCGCACGTCTACAGGTGGCCGGGCTCGACCTGCAGGGCGACGCTCGGGTTGATGGCAGGCTGAAGCGTGGCGATTTCAGCCAGCGCCGGTTCGATCTGGGCGGGAGCGTGATCGAACTGCGCAACGTGCAGGTCGGTGACCAGCAGCGACCACAACCGTGGTGGGGCCGGGTCACCATCGCCCGCGGTGATATCGATGCGCAGTCACCCTTCCAGGTGGACGCGCGTGCGGACCTTGCCATGCGCGACGCCGGCCCGTTGCTGGCGCTGTTCGCCGAGCGCAGCGATTACCCGCGCTGGGCGTTGTCCCTGCTCGATTCCGGCCAGGTGGACGCGCATACCCGACTGCGCTGGCGGGCCGGGCATCTGGTGCTGGACGGGCTGCAAGCGGAAAACGAGCGTCTTTCGCTGCGTGCGCGGCTGGATCTGCTTGACCAGCGCAAGCGCGGCGACCTCTACCTGCGCTGGGGCCTGCTGGGCGCTGGCATCGAACTGGATGGCCAGCGCCGGCAATGGCATCTGGCCGGCGCGCGGGAGTGGTTCGGCGGTCGGCCTGCGTTGTTGCCAACCCCTGCGCAATCCAGCGCCGGTGGCACGGCCGACTGACCGGCCGCCTGCATCCAGTCGCGACGCATCTGCGTACAACGCGCTGTCACAACCGGTGGCAGTGCTGGAGGAGATACACCATGAATGTCCGCAGGCAGGTTGTTGGTTTTCTGGGCTGGGCCGTCGTCACTTTTCTGGCCGCGGCGCTGGGCGCCCGCGCCTCGATCTCGGCAGCGGACTTCTACGCAGGCCTCGCGTTGCCTGCATGGGCGCCGCCTGCCAGCGTGTTCGGCCCGGTGTGGACGGTGCTGTACGCATTGATGGCGCTGGCCGCGTGGCTGGTCTGGCGCCAGGGCGGATGGCGCCAGGCCATGCCTGCACTGGCGCTGTACCTGCTGCAGTTGGCCCTCAATGTGTTGTGGAGCTGGCTGTTCTTCGGCTGGAAGCAGGGGGCGCTGGCGTTTGCAGACATCCTGCTGCTGCTGGTGCTGATCGTGGCCACGGTGGTCGCCTTCCATCGCGTGCGTCCGGCAGCGGCGTGGCTGCTGCTGCCTTACCTGGCATGGGTGGCGTTCGCCAGCGCGCTCAACTTCGCCGTGTGGCAGGCTAATCCGGGCGTGCTTTAGCCGGGCAATGCTTACAAGGCGTGTGGCGCCTGCCGCCACTGGCGCAGCACGCTGCCCCTGAAAGCCTGCTCGCCGCAGCCGGTCGGACAGCGCAGTACGCGTGCGGCAGAGGTGCTGACCAGTCCATCGCCTTCCTGCGCCTTGAACACCAGCTCGCAGGACAGGCAGCGCGCCACCAGCGAATAGAGATGGACGATGCGGCCGCTGCCGGGATCCTGCAGCGCGTTGACATCCAGCAGGTCGAAACGGCCGTTGTCAGGCGCTGGACGCGAGGGGCGAAGCGGAGAGGACGATGGCTGCAGGTTCACGTCGATGCGTCACAGAAGGAGGAGCCTCGACTGTAGTTGCCGCGATGTGCAGCAGATGTGCACCACGGCCCTCAGTCTGCGGAAACAGAACCCAGTCGATTGATCTGCGCGCATTCCAGCACTGCTGGCGGGTCCAGCATCGTCGCCAGCACGATCATCGCGCGGCCGATGGCCTCGTTGCTGGTCACCAGTGAAGGCAGGATGCGACCCGCTGCCGCCATCAAGGGGCCGCCAAGGCGATACAGCGGCTTCAATGCTGCATGGCGGGTGCCGGTGCCAGCGACGGGACGTACCCCGGCAGGGCGCAGCATGACGGTGCGTACAGGGAGTTGCGCCAATGCAGTCTCGGTCTCGCCCTTGATGCGCAGCGGCATGATCCGGCTGTGTGGATTGGCATGAGCACCGGAGACATACAGGAACCGGCCGTCTGGATTCGCCTCGGCCCATGCTGCAGCCACAGCCAGAGTGGCATCGAGCGTGACCTTCCGATACTCATCCTCGGCGGTGCCGACCGGCGGCGCGCCGGCGCAGTAGAAGCAGGCATCGAATCCGGCCAGTTGCGGGCTCACGTTGCGGGCCTGCTGGAAATCCGCGAGCACGATCTGCTCGATTCGAGCGTCGATCCCGGCCTTGCTGCGGACCAGGGCTGCGGTCCGCGCAACCTGCGGCGAAGCGAGGCAGGCACGGGCAACGCCCTGCCCGACCAGTCCGGTCGCACCGGTCAGCAGAATCCGCAGCGGGCGTGTTTCGTGCATGCGTTGACCTTGAAGAAGACTAGAGTTTGACGAAGCGCTGGATTTTGCGGGCCAGCCAACCACTGAACACCAGCGGCGCGTCCAGCGCGGAAACGCAGATACACGGTACACCAGGCGCCGTTACCGGCTGGTGCTCGACGTCCTCGTCCAGGTCTGCAACATCGCCGGGCGCGAACAGCCCCAGCGCATCATTGTAGGAGCCTCGCAGGATCTGGGTCAGTTCGCTGCGGCCGTGGCTGTGCATCGGCAGGCATTTGCCCGGCGCGATCTTCAACATGATCAGCGAAGGCATCTGCTCGGCGCGGATGCAATGCACACCGGGGGCCATCCAGCGCCAGTGCAGCCGACCCAGCGAATCGCCAAAGTAAGGATGCAGCGACTTCGGCAGATGGTCCGGATCGGCCTCCGGCCGTTCCGGCCGCATCGACCGCAGCGGACTCGGCACCGGGCCGGTCTGGACCTCATTGAGCTGCGCAAGCATTGCGTCGCGCAGCCCTGCCCGCCGCGTCTCAACTGCCGACGGCTGGGTCTGCTCCAGCAGCGCGGCACCGATGGCCTCCGCTTCGCGCAGGCGCTGGCGGCAGTGCGGGCACTGTTCCAGATGCGTACCGGCGACGATGCTCAGGGGCGTCGGCAGGGCGCCAGCGGCATAGCTCATCAACGTCGACTCATGCAGATGGTGGTGCGGATTCATGATGCACCCCCGACCTTCGACTGCAACTGCAGGAACGCTCGTCGCAGGTGCGATTTGACCGTACCCAGCGGCATGCCCAGCGCCTGTGCGATCTCGCTGTGGCTCTTGGCCTCGAAGTAGGACATCCGCACCAGGCGCGCCTGTGTGGCCGGCAGCTCGTTGATACGCTGGCGCAGACGGGCATGGTCGGCAAACTGTTCGGCGCTGCTGCGTTCGCTGACATCTCCAGCGGCAGCATCCTCCACCGCCTCCTGTACCTGCATCCAGCTCCGCTCACGGCGCACCCGGTCGATGTGCAGGTTGCGGCCGATGCGATACAGCCAGGTGCTCAGCGCGCCCTGCGCAGGATCGAATTCGGCTGCGCGCAGCCACAGGCGCAGCAGGCATTCCTGGGCCAGTTCTTCGGCCACCGCTGCAGGTGCGCCAAGGCCGCGCAGGTAGATGCACAGGCGCGGCATGAAATGGTCGTAGATGCGCATGAAACAGTCACGGTCGCGCAGCCGGGCGACGCCGTCCATCTCGCCATTCCAGTTCGTCGGCTCGTTGCTGGGCTGCTGTGAACTGGACACGATCCGCGCGGTGTCGAAGGAAAGAGAGGGGCTGGCGGGTGGACGGTACATCGGCGGGGGCAGCCGTTGAGTGAAGAGGAGTCCTTGTCTCTACGCACAGCGGCGCCAGTTGGATGCACCCGGGATGGGCGCCAGCGTGCATCCAGTCGGTGCCGGCGCCCGTACAGGCGGGCAAGTCTCCCATGGATCGCCCCGATGCGTGCTGCCTGGTTGTTGATGGTCGCCCCCTGCGCCGTCGGTGCGGCGCCGCTGTTGCGTTCGGAGGGCGTTGCCACCCTGCCCAACGGAACCACTGCCTACCGCGAAGTGCATTGGCAGCGCGGGACCGGCGATGGCAGCGAGCGCTGGGTGGAGTACCTCTGCCCTGCGGGGCAACCCTTCGCCCGCAAACAGGTGCCCGCCGCCGCGCGGCTGCAGGCGCGGGGCTATGTGCTGCAGGACGCCCGCAGCGGCCAGGCGGCCCGCGTGGTGGTCGGCCGCGACGGGGTCCAGGTCGACTGGAAGGAAGACAGGTCTGCGCCTTCACGAACGAAGCAGCTGCCTCTACCAGCGGACGCCGTGATCGACGTCGGTTTCGATGCCGCCGTGCGGGGCCACTGGCAGACGCTGCTGGATGGAAGGCCGGTCAGCCTGCCTTTCCTGGTGCCCGGCCGGCAGCGCTTCTACCCCGTGCAGGTGCAATACCAGGGCGCCGTGCGCTGGCAGGGGCGTGCCGCCCACGCCGTGGATGTCCGTCTTGACACATGGTTCGGCGCGGTGGCACCGCGTCTGTCGCTGGTCTACGCCGATGCCGATCGCCGTCTGCTGGAGTTCCGCGGCACCAGCAATCTGCGCGATGCGCGCGGCGACTATCCGCAGGTGACCGTCCGCTTTGCCGCCGCCGCCACCGAGCAGCCGGAGCAACGCTGGCGCGATGACCTGCAGCAACCGCTGGTATCGAGCTGCGTTGTTACGGCCAAGTGAAAACGCAGTCGAGTGCAATCGTCTGCATCCAACCGGCACCACAACACGTAGAGGTAGGCAATCGACTTCCTCGGGCTCCCGTCCATGGCATCCGCAGCGCCTCCACTCCGCAGACGTTCGCGCCTGTTGCGCACCTTGAAGCGCTGGTTCGATACCGATGCCGGAAGCGAAGCGGCGGCGGACGGCGGTCAGGGTGACCGCATCGACTGGCTGCGCGCCCTGCCCTTCGCGCTGTTGCACGTGGCCTGCCTCGGGGTGATCTGGGTAGGCGTGTCCTGGACGGCGGTTGCGGTCGCAGTGTTCCTGTACGCGATCAGGATGTTCGCCATCACCGCGTTCTATCACCGTTACTTCTCGCACCGCACCTTCGAGGCATCGCGCACCGTGCAGTTCGTGTTCGCCGTCATCGGTGCCGCCAGCGTGCAGCGTGGCCCGCTCTGGTGGGCAGCACACCACCGCCATCACCACCGCCACGCCGATCAACCGCAGGACCCGCACTCCCCACGCCAGCGCGGATTCTGGCGCAGCCACATGGGATGGTTCCTCACCCGCGGCGCCTTTGCCACCGACCTGCAGCGCATTCCCGATCTGGCCCGATACCCCGAACTGCGCTGGCTGGACCGCTTCGACACTGTGGTTCCGGTGTTGCTGGCCGCTGCGCTGTACGGCCTCGGCGCGGTACTGGAGCGCGTGGCCCCGGCGTTGCATACCTCCGGCCCGCAGCTGCTGGTGTGGGGCTTCTTCATCTCCACCGTCGTGCTGTTCCATGCCACGGTCACCATCAATTCGCTGGCGCACCGCTTCGGCCGGCGCCGCTTCGAGACCCGCGATGACAGCCGCAACAACCTGTGGCTTGCCCTGCTGACCTTCGGCGAGGGCTGGCACAACAACCATCATTTCTTCCCCGGCACCGCGCGCCAGGGCTTCCACTGGTGGGAGATCGACATCAGCTGGTATGGCCTGCGGGTGATGGCTGCGCTGGGCCTGGTGAAGGGGCTCAAGCCGATCCCGGCTTGGGTGCTGGCCAAGGCGAGGCACTGACATGCGCATCGCGATCATCGGCTCCGGCATTGCCGGTCTGGCCAGCGCGTGGTGGCTGGACGGCGAGCATGACGTCACTCTGTTCGAGGCCAACGACTACCTGGGCGGCCACACCCATACCCACGATGTGACGGTGGATGGTCGCAGGATGGCGGTCGATACCGGCTTCATCGTCTTCAATGCCCTGCACTATCCGCTGCTGTCGGCCCTGTTCGATGAACTTGGCGTGGCCTCGCAGCCGACCACGATGAGTTTTTCGATGCACAGCGAGCGCAGCGGCGTGGAGTACAACGCCACATCGCTGGACGGTCTGTTCTGCCAGCGCCGCAACCTGCTCTCGCCGCGCTTCTGGGGGATGCTGGCCGACCTGCGGCGCTTCTATCGTGACGCCCCCCTGCTGCTCGGCGAGGAGAAGGGGCCTACGCTGGGCCAATACCTGCACAGCCAGCGCTATGGCGAGGCGTTCGTGCAGGAGCATCTGCTGCCGATGGCCTCGGCGCTGTGGTCGTCACCGACCGCGCAGGTGCTGGACTTCCCGGCGCGCTACCTGGTGCAGTTCATGGCCAACCACCAGATGCTGCAGATGACCGGACGCGCGCCCTGGCGCGTGGTCAAGGGTGGTTCGGCGCGTTACGTCGACGCGCTGCGTGCGCGCTGGCGTGTGCACGAACGGCTGGAATGCCCCGTGCACGCGGTCGAGCGCATGCCCTGGGGCGCGCGTGTGCACACGGCGAACGGCATTGAAGGCTTCGATGAAGTGATCCTGGCCTGCCACAGCGACCAGGCCCTGGCGCTGCTGGCCGACGCCGATCCGGTTGAGCAGGCGGTGCTCGGTGCGATCCGCTACCAGCCCAATGAGGCGGTGCTGCATACCGATGCCTCGCTGCTGCCCGCCAACCGCAAGGCCTGGGCGGCCTGGAACGCGCATGTGCCGCGCGACCCCGCTGCGCCCTGCACGGTCAGCTACTGCATGAACCTGCTGCAGGGGCTGCCCGGCGACACTCCGTTGGTGGTGACCCTCAACCGCAGCGAGGCCATCGATCCGGCCAAGGTACTGCGCCGCTTGCACTACGCACATCCGGTACATGACCACAGCGCCGTAAGTGCACAGCAGCGTTGGGCCGAGGTGCAGGGACTTCGCCACACATGGTTTGCGGGTGCGTACTGGGGCTGGGGTTTCCACGAGGATGGCATCCGCAGTGCTCGCCGCGTGGTCGACGCACTGCAGGCGCGCTCATCCCGTAGCGACATCGCGCAGCAGATGGAGGTGCCCGCGTGAGCGCCAGCGCCATCTACTTCGGCCACGTCGAGCATCGTCGCTACCACCCGCATGCACACGCGTTCCGCTACCCGATCGCACAGCTGCTGCTGGATCTGGACGAGCTGGACCAGGTATTTGCCGGACGTTGGCTGTGGTCGGTCGGGCGCCGCAACCTGGCAGAGTTCCGCCGCAGCGATTACTTCGGCGATCCAGCGACCTCCCTTGCCGACGCAGTGCGTGGCCATGCAGCGACGGTACTCGGGCGGCGCCCCGATGGTCCGGTACGCCTGCTGACCCACCTGCGGTTCGGCGGCCACGTGTTCAATCCGGTCAGCTTCTACTACTGCTACCACGCAGACGGCGAAACCCTGGACTGCATCGTCGCCGAGATCACCAATACCCCCTGGAAGGAGCGGCACGCCTACGTGCTGCCGGTCGAAACCGCGGTGCGGCAGGGTCGCGCCCTGCGCTGGCAGTTCGACAAGGCCTTCCACGTTTCCCCCTTCATGCCGATGGATTGCGCCTATGACTGGCGCTTTACCGCGCCCGCTGATGACCTGCGCGTGCACATGCAGGTCTGGCGCGACGGCCAACGCCAGTTCGATGCCACCCAGAGCATGCAGCGGCGGCCCATTGATGGCCGCGGACTTGCCCGGGTGCTGGCCGGCTACCCCTTGATGAGCGCACAGGTGGTCGCCGCCATCCATTGGCAGGCACTGCGGCTCTGGCTCAAGCGCAACCCCGTGCACGACCATCCTTCCCTAGCCGAGAAAACGCGATGAACGAAATGACCCCCTCGGCCACCCTACCCCAGCCCGGCACCCTGGACGCGTTCCTGCGCCGGCGCCTGCTGGCCCAGCTCGCGCCGCTGCACGACGGCCGCCTGTGCGTTCGCGATGCGTTTGGCGAGGTGCAGCTGGGCAACGCAGGCAGCGACCTGCAGGTCACCGTGACCATCGACGACCCGGCGTTCTACCGCAAGGTAGCCGCGAACGGCAGCGTTGGCGCCGGCGAGAGCTACATCAACGGTGATTGGCGCTGCGACGACCTGGTGGCGCTGGTGCAGCTGCTGGTACGCAACCGCGACCTGCTGGATGGCATGGAACGCGGGCCGGCGCGCATCGGCGGCTGGCTGCTGCGCGGCTGGAACCGGCTGCGGCGCAACAGCCGCGAAGGCAGCCGTCGCAACATCGCCGCCCATTATGACCTGGGCAACGATTTCTTCGCCCTGTTCCTGTCGCCGGACCTGATGTACTCCTCGGCGGTGTTCACCGATGCCGGTGACTCGCTGGAGCGTGCGTCGCGACGCAAGCTGGACCGCATCTGCCAGCAGCTGCGACTGCAGCCGGGCGATCGCGTGGTCGAGATCGGCACCGGCTGGGGTGGCTTTGCCGTGCATGCCGCGCAGCACTACGGCTGCCATGTCACCACCACCACCATCTCCGCCGAGCAGCACGCATTGGCCGCACAGCGCGTGCGCGAGGCCGGGCTGCAGGATCGCGTGACGTTGCTGATGCAGGACTACCGCGATCTGCAGGGGCAGTTCGACAAACTGGTGTCCATCGAGATGATCGAGGCCATCGGTGCCGAGTATCTGGATACCTACATGGCCACCCTGCAGCGGCTGCTCAAGCCTGATGGGCTGGCCCTGCTGCAGGCCATCACCATCGAGGACCAGCGCTATGAACAGGCGCGGCGCAGCGTGGACTACATCAAGCGCTTCGTGTTTCCGGGCAGCTTCATTCCCTCGATCAACGCCATCCTGACCGCCAAGACCCGGGCCTGCGACCTGCAGTTGATCGCCCAGCAGGACTTCGGCCATTCCTATGCATTGACCCTGCGCGCCTGGCGGCAGCGCTTCCTCGCGCAGTTGCCGGCGGTACACGCGCAGGGCTTCGATGAGCGCTTCTGCAGGCTGTGGGAGTTCTACCTGGCCTACTGCGAAGGTGGCTTCCTGGAGCGCTCCATCGGCGTGTCGCATCTGCTGCTGGCGCGGCCTGGTTACCGCCCGGAAGCGGATACCCATCGCGAACGGACCGGCTGACATGCGCCGCACCTGGGTCAACGTGATCGGCAACCAGATGGTGTGGCTGTGCGCCGTTGCCGGCGCCGGCCGTGGCTGGCAATGGCCGGCCGTGCTGTCAGCCAGCGTGTATGTCGGCAGCCAGCTGCTCACCTCGCCGCAGCCGCGCCTGGATGTTCGCCTGCTGTTGCTCGCGCTCGCCTGCGCCTGGCTGGTGGATGGCAGCGCTGCCGCCAGCGGCAGCGTGCACTACGCCGCTGCGCCGCTGGGATGGGTGCCACCGCCGTGGATCTTCGCGTTGTGGGCTGCCTTTGCGATGACGCTGACCGCATCGATGGCCTTCCTGCAGCGGAACTGGCTGCTGCCGGTGGCCCTCGGCCTGCTGGCGCCGCTGGCGTATCTGTCTGCGGCGCGCGGATTCCAGGCGGTGCACTTCACCGCCCCGGCCTGGCAGGGCGTGGCAACACTGGCACTGGGCTGGTGCATCGCGCTGTCGCTGCTGTGCGCGGTGGCCCGCCGCGGAACGCCCGGCAACCACAACACCCCATTGATTGGAGCAACCTGATGAGCAGCGTGTGGTGGGTACTGCTGTATGCCGTGCTGATCATGGCCTGGGGCTGGGCCTGGCAGCGCAGGCACCGCAACATCGGCATCGTCGATGTTCTCTGGGCAAAGGGTGTGGCGGCAGGCGCGCTGCTGCTTGCATGGCTGAGCGATGGCGCGCTGCAGCCCCGCATCGTGCTGGCGCTGCTGGGTGGCCTGTGGGGAAGCCGGCTTGCCCTGCATCTGTGGCGCCGTGTGCGCAGCGAGGCGGAAGACGGTCGCTACCGCTATCTACGTGAGCACTGGCACGGCCATCAGGGAAAGATCTTCGGCTTCTTCATGGCACAGGCCGCGTTGGTGGTGCTGTTTGCGCTGCCGTTCGTGGCCGTGGCCAGCAACCCACGCAGCGACATGCCTGGCTGGATCGCAGCGGCAGTAGTGGTGTGGCTGCTCAGCGTGGGTGGCGAGGCACTCGCCGACCGCCAGCTGGCCCGCTTCCGTGCCGACCCGGCCAACAAGGGCCGCACCTGCCGCGAAGGGCTGTGGCGGTATACACGCCATCCCAACTACTTCTTCGAGTGGCTGCACTGGTTCACCTATGTGCTGCTGGCAGCAACGTCGCCCCTGTGGTGGCTGGCCTGGTCCGGGCCGGTGCTGATGTATGTATTCCTGCGCTACCTCAGTGGCGTTCCCTTCACCGAGAAACAGGCGCTGCGCAGTCGCGGTGATGACTACCGCGACTACCAGCGCAGCACCTCGATGTTCTTCCCCTGGTTTCCGAGCAGCCCCAAGGAGTGATTCCGATGAACAGCACCCCGTCCCTTGCTCCGGTTGCCGATACCGAGGGCGGACTCACCGGCTGGGCCGAGCGTGGCTGGCTGCCTGATGCAGCCCTGCGCGCGGGCATCCGTCGCCTGTGCGCACAACGCCTGGCCGAAGAGTCGGCCGGCAGCATGGAGGAGCAGTCGCAGCGCTTCAGCCGCCGCATTGCCGAACTGGCCAGCAGCCCGCTGGCCCTGCATGTGGATGCGGCCAACCGCCAGCACTACGAGGTTCCCGCCGCCTTCTTCCAGGGCTGCCTGGGGCATCGCCTGAAGTACAGCAGCTGCTACTACCGTACCGGCAGCGAGACGCTGGACCAGGCCGAGGACGCGATGCTGGAACTGTACGGGCAGCGCGCCGGGCTGGCCGACGGCCAGCACATCCTTGAGCTGGGGTGTGGGTGGGGCTCGCTGACGCTGTGGATGGCCGAGCGCTACCCGAACGCGCGCATCACCGCCGTGTCCAACTCGCACAGCCAGCGCAGCCATATCCTGGCGCAGTGCGAGGCGCGCGGGTTCGGCAACGTCGAGGTGCTGACCCGCGACGTCAACCAGCTGGAGCTGCCTGCAGCGGCATTCGACCGCTGCGTATCGGTGGAGATGTTCGAGCATGTGCGCAATTACGACCGCCTGCTGGGTCGCATCGCCCGCTGGTTGAAGCCGGACGGCGCGCTGTTCGTGCACATCTTCGCCCATCGCACGCTGATGTATCCGTTCGAAACCGAGGGCGACGACAACTGGATGGGCCGGCACTTCTTCACCGGCGGCCTGATGCCGGCCGCGGACACGCTGCTGCACTTCCAGCGCGAGCTGGTGCTGGACCAGCGCTGGCTGCTGGACGGCACCCACTACCAGCGCACCGCCAACCATTGGCTGGCCAACCAGGATGCCGCCCGCGAGCAGCTGCTGCCGATCCTGGCGCAGACCTATGGCGACGAAGCCGCCGCACGCATCTGGTGGCAGCGCTGGCGCATGTTCTGGATGGCCTGCGCCGAGCTGTTCGGCTACGACGACGGCCAGCAATGGCTGGTCGCCCACTACCTGTTCCGTCCTCGCTGAAGGAGACTGCCACCATGCGCATCGCCCCACTGTTCACGCTGCTGGCCGTTGCCCTGTTCGGTGCAGGCTGCAGCAGCCACGACACCCGCCCCATCCCGCTGCCGTCGAAGGTCGACGTACCCCGTTTCATGGGCGACTGGTATGTCATCGCCCATATTCCGTCGCGGCCCGAGCGCGAGGCCTTCGATGCGGTGGAAAGCTATGCGCTGCGGGCCGATGGCCGCATCCAGACCACTTTCACCTACCGCAAGGGCAGCTTCCAGTCACCGCAGAAGTCGATGCACCCGATAGGCCGCGTCGAGAAGCACGACAATGGCGCGGTCTGGGGCATGCAGTTCATCTGGCCCATCCAGGCCGAGTACCTCATTGCCTGGCTGGACGAGGGCTACACGCAGACCATCGTGGCCCGCAGCAAGCGCGACTATGTGTGGTACATGGCGCGTACGCCGCAGGTGAGCGAGGCGGAGTACCAGCAGGCAGTCGCCCGCATCAAGGCGATGGGGTATGACACCGCAAAGCTGCGCCGGGTGCCGCAATCGGTACGGTGAGACGCCTGCAAGTGCTAGGGGTTGCGGCTGGGGCTTCAGGCGCGCCAGGGCCCACGACGAGATGAATGGGGGCTCGGTACGCCGCTAGCCGCGCCTAGCCTGCCTCCTCTATAGTCAGCCGAGCACGACAGGCGTGGTGCCTGTCCGGCAACTACAGGGAGTGGGTCATGGGTCTGGTACAAGCGGTGAAGGGTGCAGTCGGCGGCGTGCTGGCTGACCAATGGAAAGACTTCTACACCGTGCCGACCGGCCTGCCGTCCACGGCAGCCCTGTTCGCAGCGGTGCCGCAGGGCACCAATGCCGGGCGCGGCTCGAACACCAGCGGCTCCTCCAACATCATCAGCAACGGTTCGAAGATCGTCGTGCCGGAAGGCTACGGCCTGCTGCTGTTCCAGGATGGCGCGATCACCGCCTTCGTCGCCGAGCCGGGTGGCTACGAGTGGCGCTCGGATGATCTGAACTCGCAGTCGATCTTTGCCGGCGACGGCCTGGTCAGCACCTTCATCAAGCAGAGCTGGGAGCGCTTCAAGTTCGGCGGCCAGCCGGGCTCGCAGCAGGCCGCCTTCTTCGTTTCGCTGAAGGAACTGCCGGACAACCGTTTCGGCACCCAGTCGGAAATCTACTGGGACGACGGCTTCCTCAACACCCAGGTCGGCGCGGTCACCCGTGGCTCGTACACGCTGAAGATCGTCGACCCGATCCTGTTCGTGAAGAACTTTGTACCGGCCAGCTACCTGCAGCCGGGCCAGGTGTTCGACTTCACCGACCTGGACAACGCCGCTGCCAGCCAGCTGTTCAATGAAGTGGTAGGTTCGCTGGCGCCGGCATTCAGCCTGTACACCAACGATCCAAGCAAGGGCAACCGCATCACCAAGCTGCAGCAGGACTCGCTGGGCTTTGCGCAGAGCCTGTCGGCCGCCGTCGAACAGGGTTATCAGTGGAAATCCGATCGCGGCCTGGCCATCGTCAAGACTGCCATCGTCTCGATCGAGTACGACGCCAACACCCGTGAACTGCTGAAGACCGTGCAGCGCGCCGATGCCTTGTCCGGCTCGCGCGGCAATTCCAACCTGCAGGCCAGCGTTGCCCAAGGCATCCAGTCCGCGGGTGAGAACGGCGGTGCCGCCGGCCTTGTCGGCGTGGGCATGGCGTCGGGCATGTTCGGCGCGGGTAACCTGCAGCAGCCAGCGACCCCGGCCGCTCCGGCTGCCGACGACCCGGTGGCCAAGCTGAAGAAGGCCAAGGAAATGCTGGATCTGGGCCTGATCACCCAGACCGACTACGACGCGCTGAAGGCCAAGGCGCTGGGACTGTAAGCAGACGCAGGACGCGCAACCACCATGTCCGATCCCAGAGACACGCCTCCGCCGCTGCCCCGATCCGCTTCAGCACCGCCGCCCCTGCCGGCGGCGGTGCTGGACGGGCCGGGTTCGCCGCAGGACGTCCCTCCCCTGCCCGGCAGCTTCCCGCTCGATACCTCGAAGCTGCCTGAGGCCATACGCAATGAGATCGAGGCGCCCGACCCGGTCGCCATCGATACCTCTGCGGCCGAACTGAAAGACGGCCTCAACCGCTGCCCGAAGTGCGGCGCTACCGACATCCGGCCCAAGCTGGGCACCGATATCCTGGTCTGCCTGTACTGCCGTCACGAATGGCATGGCGCACGGGTGGAGGAGGAGTTCGGGCTGGGTGAGGCCATCGACCAGCTGCGTGGCACCGTCATCGCATCGGGCGCACGCGATATCGATGCCGACACCTCGGCACTGATGACCTTCAAGTGCACCGGCTGCGGCGCCGAAGTCACGGTCAACACCGAAAGCACGATGACAGCGCGCTGCCACTGGTGCCGGCACGTGTTCGGCGTGAACGAACAGATCGCCAACGGCGCCGTGCCTGACGCCGTGCTGCCGTTCCACATCAAGAAGGAGGATGCGGTCGCGCGCATCCGCCAGTTCGTCGACAAGCGCCGGATGTTCGCGCTCAAGGCGTTCAAGGAGCAGTTCACCCCGGAAAACGTGGTGGGTGTGTACCTGCCCTACATGATCGTCGACGGCAATGTCAGTGCGGCCGTGGCCGGCAAGGGCGAGATCAAGACGCGCGAGTACACCCGCGGCAGCGAAAAGAACAAGCAGACCTACTACGACGCGGACATCTACCAGGTGGAACGCCAGGTCGACTTCACCGTGGACGACCTGCCACTGGAATCGTCGGCCGAGCGCGGCAATCTCGACACGCGCGCCAACACCAACAACATCATCAACACGATTCTGCCGTTCGACACCAAGAACGCGGTGAAGTGGAACGCCTCCTACCTGGCGGGCTTCACTTCGGAAAAGCGCAATCTCGACGTCGAAAAGCTGCGGCCGCGGTTGGAAGACCAGCTGCTGTCGATCGCCCGCGCGCAGGTGGAAGGCACGGTGCGCCGTTATGACCGTGGCGTGCGCTGGGAGCAGGAGCAGCTGGAGGTGCACGGCACCCGCTGGGTGGCCATGTATCTGCCGGTATGGCTGTATTCGTACCACCAGCCCGGCAAGAACGGCGGCATGCTGCACTACATCGCGGTGAACGGCCGGACCGGTGAAACCATGGGCAGCGTGCCCGTGCAGCAATGGAAGATGCTGCTGGCGGCGCTGACCGCCGGCACGATCATCGAAGCCCTCGCAATTGCCTTCCTGGTGGCCAGCACATGAGTGATGACAGTGGTCTTTGGTTGTTGGCTGCAGGCCCGGCCGGCGCGACCGCGCTGTACTGGGCGCTGTACCGGTTCTACCGGAACACCGACAAATCGCATTCGTTCGAACACGAAACCGAGATCGATGCCAAGCCGGTGACCGGCTCGGATCGTCGCGTGGACAGCATCAGCGGAACGCAGGAAAAGCGGATCCGCGGTGACAACGTGTATGAGTACCGAAAGCGGGTGGCGCGGGTGAAGACCGGCCCGGAATAGTCGACCCGGCCGGCCAAGGCCGGCCATGACTGTGGCGTACTGCCCAGATCCGGGCGCAATGCCGTGCCTATACTGCTGCCGCCCTGGTCCGGCGGCGCCTTCGCGCCCGTCGATCCGGGCGGCGGGGCTGGATGTCCCCGTCCGGCCCATGGCAGCAGTCACGGGCCCTTGCAGTGATTCGTAACCCGACGCGGTTGAACCAATCACCAGGGAGGACGCTATGCGTTACACACGCCGTGATTTCCTAGCAACCACTGCCACCGCCTCATTGGCATCGCTGTTCGCGCCCAGTGCCTTGGCCAGTGGCCAGAGCGCGACCGGCGCTACCGCAGTGGCGCGCTTCCACCGCTACAACGTCACCAGCCCGGAGGGCCAGCGCATGCTGGCCAGTTATGCGCGCGGCATCCAGGCAATGCTGGCGCTGCCGGCTGACGACCCGCGCAACTGGTTCCGCAATGCGTTCGTGCATCTGATGGATTGCCCGCACGGCAACTGGTGGTTCTATGTCTGGCACCGCGGCTACGTAGGCTACTTCGAACAGACCATCCGCGAGCTCAGCGGCGATCGCCAGTTCGCCATGCCGTACTGGGACTGGACTGAACTTCCGCAGATTCCGGTTGCGATGTTCGACGGTCTGCTGACCCCGACCGACAAGGCCTATACGCCCTACACCCGCAACCTGGCGGTGTTCACCCAGTTCATGAAGCCTGCGTTGCAGCGCCACTGGAATACCCTGGACAGTGGGCAGCGGCAGCAGCTTTCGCTACGTGGTTACAACAGCGCCGAAGACGTCTGGAACGACGTCACCGGCTACAACGCCAAGGAACAGACCGGCATTTCCGGCAATGCGGCGTACGCGGTTACCTGTGGCGCCCGTTATCTCTGGCGCGAGCATCCGGGCTTCGACCCGAAGACGGCCTCCGCCGTGTCCGCCGACACCATCCGTGCCGGCCTGTCACCGGTGGAGTTCAACAACCCTGACATCAGCCGCAGCTTCACCAGCTCGCGCACCACCTCGCACGTGCTGCAGCCCGATGGGGCCACCAAGTTCTCGGTGCTGGAAGGCTTCCCGCACAACAAGGTGCACAACTGCATTGGCGGTGTCGGCGCCATCGATCCCGGCCCCTACGGCAACATGACCAACTTCCTGTCGCCGCTGGATCCGATCTTCTACCTGCACCACGCCAACATGGACCGCCTGTGGGATGTGTGGACCCGCAGGCAGCAGGCCTTCGGCCGCCCGATCATGCCGACCGACGCTGCCGAACGCCGGCAGTTCATGGACGAACCATTCCGCTTCTTCGTCAATGGCCAGGGCCGCTACGTCGGCACTCGCCCCGCCGCGGAGTTCTTCTCGACCACCGCGTTCGACTATGACTACGTCTATGGCCGCGGTGTCCGTGCCGCAGAGCAGGCCGCAACGGCTCCGAACGCCGCGAAGGCCGCGCGGCTGGTACGCGGCAAGCGGACCGACGGCGCCGTGCGTGTAGCGGTGCCCAACGAAACGGTTCGTGCGCATCTGGCGGCCACCGGCCCGCGCATGCTGATTGCGGAGGTGACCCTCGAGCGCCCCCATGGACTGCACAACACGCGCGAGTTCGACGTGCTGATCAATGCACCGGCAGATGTCACCTCGGTGAGCGCGGACAGTCCGTACTACGCTGGCACGGTCTCGTTCTTCGGGCCGAGCATGGCAGCCATGGGTCACGATCATCCAACGACATTCGCCGTGCCATTGCCGCAGACGCTGGGGGCGCTGCGTGCGGATGCTGCAGGCGGCGGTTCGACCACCCTGGAGATCCGCCTGGTCGCCTCCTCGGGCCAGGCACCGCAATCGTTCCCGGTGCTCGACGCTGCGATCCTGGTGTCCCCGAACTAGCGGGTACCCTCGCCGGGTGGCGCCGCCACGGGGCGGCGCTGCCCGCGCCCGCACCTGCAATCGACGCAGCGAACCTACCCCGCTTCCTGGCCCCGGCACATCGCCAACGCGCCACGTATCAACGCCCGCATGCCACGATCAAACTCGGCCTCGGCCTTTTCCGGGTCATAAGCGCGGCGTGAGGTGTCCACCGTCTCGTGTCGTGCATACACCGTGTCGGCCAACGCCACGCAGTGGTAGGCCACGGTGGACAGCAGCCACGCGGCCTGTTCCAGCGGCAGGTCGTGGGCACGCGCGAATGCCGCATGGTGCTGGCGGATGCGCTCGACCATCTCCGATGTCTTTGCACCATGGCTGACCAGGAACGGTGCCAGGCCCGGGTTCTGCTCGACCAGCGTGCGCAGCGACCGATGGAAGGTGAACAGGTCGCCCTCGATCGTCGCACTCTTGCCCCTGGCCAACGGCGGCGCGTGCCAGCGCTCGAAAATCGCCTCGGCCACCTGCTCGCGCAGTGCCGCAAGATTGGCCACGTGCTTGTACAGCGCGATATGGCTGACGCCCAGCAACGCGGCCACGCCGACGAAGCTGAGCTTCGGCAGTGTCATCTCGATGCCGGCGTCGGCAATCCGCTCACGGGTGATGCTGGGCGGTCGTCCGCGCGTCGAGCTTTTCTTCGGTGCAGCCATGGCACTCCGGTGCGCGCATCTGGATGGATTACACGCCATGGTGGTCAGCGCCGGCGGATTGGTCAATGCGCCGGCAACCGCATTGTTGCGGCTACGTGAAATTAGTTTACTATGATGTAACTAATTCGCATTCGCGCAGTTGCAGGCCATATCCGATGTCCGACACCTCCATTGCCGAAGATCCGCGAGACCCTCTCCGCGGAGCGGACCACGATCGCGGCCTGCAGTCGTTGCGGGTCGGCGTCGTCGATGTAGCGCGACCGGCCGGCAGTCTGCTGCGGGTGACCGCGCAGCTGCCTGCGCAGGCCGATCTGGCACCCTGGCTTCGCGCGAACACGGCGGTGAGGATCGCGCTGGGTGCCACGTTCGGCGATGTCTCGCGCATCTATACCGTGCGCAGCGTCGACCCTGCCGCAGGTCGCTTCGTGTTCGATGTGGTGCTGCACGTATCTCCGGGGCCGATGCTTGCCTGGGTCGCTGCGTTGCAGCCAGGCGATACATTCACCCTGACCGGCCCGCGCCCGCATCTGCAGGTGCCACACAGACAGGGCGCCAGTGCGCTGTTGTTCGCCGACCAGAGCGCCATTCCCGCGCTGTACGCGCTGCTGCAGCAATGGCCTGAAGGCCTGCGCGCCGAGGCCTGGATTGCATCGGATGACCCGCTGCCGGTGGCCGAACTGCCTACGGTTGCCGGAGTGGTCCTGCACCGTATCGAGGCATCCTCCACAGCTGCACCGACGCCGCTGCTGCGCACCGCGCGCGCCCGCAGCACCAGCGCGGCAAGCGTGGTGCGGGCGGCCGGTGAACGCGAAGAAATGCGTGGGCTGCGCCGCCATTTCCTGCATGACATCGGCCTGGATCGAGCGGATGTCGCAGTCGCCGGCTACTGGAAACGCGGCGAGACCACCAGCGAGACCGACCAGCGTCGCCGCCGCAACTACGAGCGCGTACTCGCGCGTGGCGGTGGCCTGCAGGATGTCGACGACCTCGCCGACGACATCTGATCCGCCCCTCATCCACCCGCTCCATCCTCCGCGCCCCGAAGCACGGAGATCGTTCCACCGAGCCACAGATCGCCGATGTCCCCTGCCCGTCGCAGGGTGTTGCGTGCCCTCTGCCAGCCATCCCTGCAGCCCGCGTCGTCCTGCCCCCAGGTCATCGACGGCGCCGCGCTGGCCGAACGCACCGCTTCCCACGACGAGTACCCCCATGATCTGCCTGACATCCATCCCCACCCTTCCTCGCCTGCGCTTGCTGGCTGGCACCGCACGGCTGGCACTGCTGCCATCGCTGCTGGCAGCATCGCTGGTACACGCGGCCGAGCCCGATCAGGGCGCCACGCAGTTGCCGTCGGTGAACGTCCGTGCCGACAAGCTCGCGCCGACATCACCGTATGCCGGGGGCCAGCTCGCACGCGGCAGCCGCGTCGGCCTGCTCGGCGACCTGGACTTCATGGATACGCCGTTCAACACCACCAGCTACACGGCCGAGTTCATCGACAACATCCAGGCACCGGACCTGGTGCGGGTGATCGCGCTGACCGACCCCAGTGTCTACAGCAGCGGGTCGAGCGGCGGTATCACCGACTACTTCAACATCCGCGGCTTCGGCGTGGCCTCGTCGGACATCGGACTTGGCGGCCTGTACGGCCTGATTCCCTACTATCGGGTAACACCGGAGCTGGCCGAGCGCGTCGAAGTGCTGAAAGGACCGTCGGCGCTGCTCAACGGCATGCCGCCCGGCGGCTCGGTGGGCGGCGCGGTGAACCTGGTGCCCAAACGGGCCGACGACACGCCCTTGACCCGCTTCACCGCCAGCTACGGCAGCGATGCCCAGTTCGGCGGTCATCTTGATATCGGCCGCCGCTTCGGTGCCGGCAAGCAGTTCGGCGTGCGCCTCAATGCGGTGCACCGCGATGGCGATACCGCGACGCGCAACCAGCAGCACAGATCGCAGCTGGCATCGCTGGGGCTGGACTGGCGTGGCGAGCGCTCGCGGGTTTCGATGGATCTGTTTGCCAGCCGTGACCATGTTGATGGCCTGAATCGTGGCGTATCGCTGGCGGCCGGGCTGGCAGTGCCGCGCCCGCCGAAGGCAGACACCCTGTTCGCGCCCGACTGGACCTTCAGCAACGTCAAGGACCAGGCAGCGGCGCTGCGCTGGGAGTTCGACATCAACGAGCAGCTGTCCGCCCACGCGGCCTACGGCCATGGCCACACCGACTTCGATTCCATCGCCAGTGGCACCACGCTGATCGTCAACAGCGCGGGCGACTTCCGCAACAACTTTGCCCATCAGCGCTTCATCTACAACAAGGACACGGCCGAGGCCGGCCTGTCCGCACGCTTCCGCACCGGTCCGGTCGACCACGCGCTGGCGCTCAGCGCCGCGTGGTATCACCACGACTACAAGTTCGGTTTCCAGCGCAACCTGCTGCCGCGGGACTGGCTGACCAACATCCACGACCCGCAGTGGGGCCCTGCGGTGGATCGCAGCTTCAGCGACGCCTCGCTGCCGAAAACCGGCGAAGTGCGCACCACCAGCGTCGGCATCGCCGACACGCTGTCTTTCGCCGGCGACCGGCTGCAGCTGACCGTGGGCATCCGCCGCCAGACCGTGCTGAGCGACACCCTGGATGGCGCGACCGGCAAGCGCACCGCGCGTTACGATGCCAGCGCCAACACGCCCGCAGGCGCGCTGCTGTTCAAGGCCAGCGAACGCCTGTCGCTGTATGCGAATTACATCGAAGGCCTGAGCCAGGGCACCACGGCACCGGTCACCGCCGCCAATGCCGGCGAAGTGTTCCCACCCTACAAGACGCGGCAGCGCGAGATCGGTGCGAAGATGGATTTCGGCCAGTTGGCCAGCGCTTTCAGCGTGTATGAGATCGAGAAGCCCGGCTCCTACACCGACCCGGCCAGCAATGTGTTCTCGTTCGGCGGCCAGCAGCGCAACCGCGGCGTGGAATGGACCGTGTTCGGGCAGGTCAGCGATCAGCTGCGTCTGCTCGGCGGCATCGGCTGGCTGCAGCCGAAGCTGACCCGCACCCAGGGCGGCGTCAACGAGGGGCGACTGGCCACCGCCACGCCGCAATGGCAGGGCAAGCTCGGCGCGGAATGGGACGTCCCCGCCCTGCCTGGCCTCACCCTCACCGGCAACGCCATCAGCATGTCCAAGGGCTACATCAACGCCGATAACAGCCAGTGGGTGCCAGACCGCACGGTGTTCGACCTGGGCGCGCGCTACGCCACGCAGGCCGCGGGCCATCCGCTGGTGCTGCGGGCGAGCGTGCAGAACCTGACCAACAAGGCGTACTGGGCCGGCAGCCTCGGTTCTGGACTGGGCTCGCCGCGCACTGCGCTGCTGTCGGCCACCGTTGATTTCTGATTGCCTGCCAACCCGCGCCAGGTCCTCGCGCCTGGCGCGCTGGAGTTCGTTTCCATGAATGCTCGTTGGATTGCCCCGGTAGCCGCATGGCTGCCGCTGATGTCACGTATCGCCGCTGCACTGTTCGGCGGCTACGCCCTGGCCGCGCTGTGCAGCATCGCGGCCCTCGCATTGCCGATTGATCCGCGACAGGCCGTGTTTACCGGCATGCTGGCCAGCTTCCTACTGTATGCCGGCGCAGTGATCTGGGTATTCGCGGTGCGTTCGGCGGCACGGGCCTGGCTGGGGTTGGGGATCGCCGCCATGCTGTTGCTGCCGGCGGTCTACCGGGTCTCTGCCGGAGCAGCCTCATGAGCACATCGGCCGCCCGTGCGGCGATGCCGCGCGGCATCCGCCAGACCATGTCCGACCTGCACATCTGGGTGGGCCTGCTGGCAGGCTGGATTCTGTACGCGATGTTCCTCACCGGTACCGCCAGCTACTTCCGTGATGAGATCTCCCGCTACACGCGTCCGGAAATCAGTACGCCGCAGGCCCTGCCCGCTGCGGCAGACACTGCCACGCGGCTGACAACGCACGTGCTGGCCAACGCACCTGCAGTCACCCAGATCAACATCACCCTGCCCAGCGAACGTACGCCGTGGGCATCGGCGATGTGGGCCAGCCCGGGTGGACGCGGTCGCCACGGATTCGATTCGGGTCTGTTCGACGCCGTCACCGGCACGCCGCTGCAGTCGCGCGATACCAGCGGCGGTGACTTCTTCTACGCCTTCCATTTCAACCTGCACTACATGCCAGCGATGTGGGGGCGCTGGATCGTCGGCGTGTGCGCGATGTTCATGCTGGTGGCCATCGTCAGTGGTGTCATCACCCACAAGAAGATCTTCGCCGACTTCTTCACCTTCCGCTGGGGCAAGGGCCAGCGCTCGTGGCTGGACGGCCATGCGGCCGCTTCGGTGCTGGGCCTGCCGTTCCACTTCATGATCACCTGGAGCGGGCTGGTGATGCTGGCGGTGCTGTACATGCCATGGGGACTGTCGACACTGGACGACAAACGGCAGCAGGCCGAAGTGGTCAGCGAAATGCGGCTGTTCCTGCCACCACGTCCCGCCACCGGAAGCGCTGCGCCATTGGCGGAAATCGGCGCGATGGTGCGCCAGGCAGAGCATCGCTGGGGCAGCGGCAGCGCAGGCGGCATACAGATCCAGAACCCCGGGGATGCACAGGCTCGGGTGGCGGTGGTGCGCGCACAGTCCACCCGCGTATCCACCACCCCGAACTACCTGCTGTTCGATGGCACCGGTGGTGAGCTGCTTCTGGCAAAGGAGTCCTCGGGCGCCGCTGCACAGACCCAGGGCGTCCTGTACGGCCTGCATCTGGGGCGGTTTGCCGATGCGGCTACCCGTTGGCTGTACTTCCTGGTCAGCCTTGCCGGCACGGCGATGGTCGGTAGCGGTCTGGTGCTGTGGACGGTCAAGCGACGCAGCCAGCTGCCCGATCCGCAGCGCCCCTACTTCGGCTTCAGGCTGGTCGAATGCCTGAACATCGGCACGGTGGCCGGGCTGTCAGTGGCGATGGCGGCGTTCTTCTGGGCCAACCGCCTGCTGTCGGTCACGGTGGCCGGTCGCTCGGCGTGGGAAGTCCATGTGTTCTTCCTGGCGTGGGCGGCGATGTTCGTCCATGCCTTCCTGCGCCCATCCAAACGTGCGTGGGTCGAGCAGTTCGCGCTGGCGGCCATCCTGCTTGCATTGCTTCCCGCACTGACCGCGTTCACCACCCCGCATCCGCTATGGCGGACCCTGGGCGCTGGTGACTGGGCGTGGGCCGGTGCGGACCTGACCCTGCTGGCGTTGGCGATGCTGCATGCCTACATCGGATGGCGCACCTGGCGATTCACACCCAAGGCCCGACGGCCGCGCGCATCGGCCGCCCCGCAAGGCACATCCGTGCGTTCGGCAGCAGAGGTCGGGTGATGGTGCACGCACTGTTGTTCATGCTGTCGCTGGCAGGGTTCATCTGCCTGGCCCTGGCGATGGAGCGCCACCAGCGCGATCTGTGTGGCCATGCGTTCTCGCGCCATCGAAGCCGTCACTGGCGCATTGCCGGCTGGGCATTGCTGCTGCTGGCACTGGCTGCGGCAATCTTCGCGCAGGGCGTTGGCTTCGGCCTGGCCAGCCTGTCCGGGCATACCAGCGTCGCTGCGGCTGTCGTGGTACTCGCGCTGATGCTGCGTGCGCGACAGCGCCCCTGACCTGCAGCGGCGGCCCTGCACACCACCGGGACAGCGGCAGCGCGATCATCGGCCATCGATTCCACCGCCGCGCTGCCATGTCCCGTCCTACCGGCTCCCGCCTCGTCATCTACGCTGCACTGGCAGGCAACCTCGCCATCGCCATTGCCAAGTTCATCGCCGCCGGCCTGTCCGGCAGCTCAGCCATGCTCAGCGAGGGCGTGCATTCGCTGGTCGACACCCTCAACGAAGTGCTGCTGCTGTACGGCCTGCGCCGTGCCGAGAAGGCCCCCGACACCCTGCACCCGTTCGGCTACGGCCGCGAGCTGTACTTCTGGAGCTTCATCGTGGCCCTGCTGGTATTCGCCGCCGGCGCCGGCGTCTCGGCCTACGAAGGCATCCAGCACATCCGCCAGCCGGAGCCGGCCAGCAATCACGCCATCAGCTACAGCGTGCTGGGCATCTCCATCCTGTTCGAAGGTGCTTCATGGTGGGTGGCGCTGCGCGAATTCCGCCGCAGCAAGGGCTCGCTGGGATACTTCGAGGCGTTCCGCCGCAGCAAGGATCCGTCCACCTTCACCGTGCTGCTGGAAGACAGTGCCGCCCTGCTCGGCCTCGGCTTCGCCCTGGTCGGATTGCTGGCCGCGCAGCTGCTGGAGATGCCGGTGCTGGATGGGGTCGCCTCGCTGTGCATTGCCGGTGTGCTGGCGCTGACGGCGTTCCTGCTCGCGCGCGAGACCAAGGGCCTGCTGATCGGTGAGCCGGCCCACCCGGCGGTGGCGCAACGGATCATGGCCGTGGCCGTGACCGACCCGGATCTGCGCCGCGCCAACGGTGTGACCACCCTGCAGATGGGCCCGGAACAGGTGGTGGCGATGCTCAGTGCGGAATTCGAGGACGACCGCACCACGCCGCAGATCGAGGCCTGCATCACCCGGATCGAGTCTGCGGTGAAACAGGAGTTCCCGGAACTGGTGGCATTGTTCATCAAACCGCAGACACCGGAGGTGTTTGCCGCGCGCCGGGCCGCGCTTGATCGTCCGGCCACGGCGGAGTGACGCCGCGCTGGCGACAGCTTCACCGCGGACAGGCGATGATTCCAGCATGCCGAAGCAGACCGATCCAGATGCCACGTTCGCCGCGCTGCCCGTTGACGGTGCCCGGCTCCCGCGTGCCTTCTATCAGCGACCTTCAACGGTGGTCGCCCCCGAGCTGCTGAACAAACTGCTGGTGCGCAACGATGGCCGCGTGGCGCGCATTGTCGAGGTCGAGGCGTATGCCGGCAGCGAAGATCCGGCGGCACACTCCTGGCGTGGCATGACCGCGCGCAACGCCAGCATGTTCGGCGAAGCGGGCCATCTCTATGTCTACTTCACCTATGGCATGCACTGGGGCAGCAATGTCGTCTGCGGTGACGTCGGTGAGGGTGTTGCGGTACTGCTGCGTGCCGCCGCGCCGGTTGCCGGGCAGGACCTGATGTACCCGCTGCGCCCTGCCGCCCGTCGCGACCATGACCTGGCCAGTGGCCCCGGCAAGCTGTCGCAGGCGTTTGGCCTGGACCGGCGCTTCGACGGCGCTGACCTGGTGACTGCCAGCCACGGCATCACGATACTGGACGACGGCATGCCGCCGCCGGACGACCCTGTGGTGGGGCCGCGCATCGGCATCACCCGTGCCGTGGATTTCCCCGGGCGCTGGCACGTGCGCGATCACCGTCACGTTTCGGTACGCACGCCCCGCGCGGCAACGCGAAAGAGACCTGCATGAAACCCATCACTGAAGGATCATTGACACCAGCCTCACTGTTTCGCGCAACGGCATAACGTGCCGCGCCCTAGCGTGACCGCTGTGACCTGCCCTTCCCTGCCGGAGACGCAGTGCCTGCCATGGATGAAGCTTCCAGACTCCTCGAGATCGACCGCCTGGGGGTTCTCGATACGCCGCCAGAGCCCGTGTTCGATGCCATCGTTGCCGCCGCCCTCGCTGCCACGGGCATGCCGATCGGGCTGATTTCCATCGTTGCCGCGCAACGGCAATGGTTCAAGTCCAGCATCGGGCTGGGAGACGTTACCGAAACGCCCCGCTCGATTTCGTTCTGTTCGCATGCCATCGAGCAGGACGAGCTGCTGGAGATTCCAGACGCGAGGCAGGACCCACGGTTCGCCAACAGTCCGCTGGTCACAACAGGTCACCGGGTACGCCACTACGCCGGAATAGCACTGACCACCGCCCATGGGGCGCGCATCGGCACACTGTGCCTGCTCGACACGCTGCCCGGTGTGCTGTCCCCGTCGCAACGGGAATTGCTGGTCCATCTTGGCCGGGCCACCACGCAGGTGCTTGAACAGCGCAGCGCACTACTGCAACAGATCGACCAGGCGCAGGCACTGCATCGCGATCTGAAGCGCAGCGAGGACTTCCTGCAGCGGACCAACACCGCGGCCAAGGTTGGCGGCTGGGAGCTGGACCTGGACACCCGCGAGGTGCGCTGGACGCGCGAGACCAAGCAGATCCACGGCGTGCGCTCCAGCTACCAGCCCACACTCGAATCAGCCTTGTCGTTCTACCGCCAGGACAGCCGCAGCATCATCCAGACTGCCGTGCAGCGCTGCATCGACGATGGCACGCCCTGGGAGGTGCAGCTGCCGATGAGCACAGCCGATGGACGCAGCATCTGGACGCGGGTGGTGGGCAACCGGCAGCAGGTGGAGGGCCATCCGCGGCTGGTGGGCGCGATCCAGGACGTCACCGAAGAACGCGCGGCGCTGGACGCCCTGGAAACGAGTGAGGTGCGCTATCGGCGTCTGTTCCACTACAGCCTGGGGCTGATCTGCACGCACACACTGGACGGCTCGCTGACCTCGGTGAACCCGGCGGCGTTGCAGTCGCTGGGCTACGAGGAACGCCAGATCATCGGCCGCAACCTGTGCGACTACATGCCGCCCGAGCGCCGCGCGGTATTCAATGCCTACCTCAAGCGCATCGAAGCCAACCACACCGATACCGGCGTCATCGAGCTCATTGCCGCCGATGGAACGCTGCGCTACTGGGCCTACAACAACGTGCTCGACAGCGAAGGACAGCCGCCCTTCGTGCTCGGCGACGCCCAGGATGTCACCGCGCTGCGCCTGCAGGAGCAGCGCCTGCGCGAACTATCGCTGAAGGATCCACTTACCCAGTGCCACAACCGCCGCTACCTGCACCGGCTCGACGAGATGACCGCCGGAACGTGGGCGTGCCTGGTATTTGACCTGGACGATTTCAAACGGATCAATGATGCGCAGGGCCACCGCCGCGGCGACGCGATCCTGGTCGAGTTTGCCGCCTTCCTCAAGGCGCCGCTGGGCGCGGGAGAGACCGTGGTCCGTCTGGGCGGAGACGAGTTCCTGGTGGTGTTGACCGCATCGGCGTCCGAACGCCTTGCCCTGCTGGAGACCTGGTACGCCACCAACGCAGCGCAGTCGCCGACGGCGTTCTCGACGGGCGCGGCGGTCAGCGCGCCGGGTGAGTCCGTGGCTGACACCATCCATCATGCGGACAGCCAGCTTTATGACGCGCGCGCACGGGTGCGCAGGCAGCGGCGCGACGAATAGCAACAGCGTCTGCTGTCAGCTCAAGGCAAGACTTCATCCGGTGAGGAATCGCGTCATCCGTTCCAGTTCGTCATCCAGCGCATTGCGGAACAGAACGTCCTTCATGGGCGAGGCGCTGGCGAAACCAATATCCGGCTGCAGAGCGCCATCCTTGGCGGTGACATTGGCCCAGCCGACCACCTGGTCGCGCCACAACAGCGGCAGCGCGTAGTAGCCGAAGCGACGCTTGGGCGCCGGGGTGTAGGCCTCGAACCTGTAGACCCAGCCCCAGAGCAGTTCGAACCGTCGCCGGTCCCAGGCCACCGGATCGAACGGTGCCAGCAACCGCACCTGCTCATCGGCCTGGTAGCGCCGCGAGCGGGGGTTCTCCTCTGCCGGCCAGTACCAGGTGGTTCCGTCGATGTTGCCGCCGGCCAGTCGCGCGCGCGCCAACCGCAGTGCCTGCTGGATCTCGACTGCGAGATGCGGTGCACCATAGCCCAGCAGCCGCGCCAGATAGGTGAGGCTGGCCGAAGGCAACGGCGCGTACTTGCGCACCACCAGATCGAGCAGCGCTGTGGCGCGCTGCAGGCGCGCGGCCTTGCCGCCATCGGCGAGTGCATGTGCCGCAACGGCGTAGATGCGGGTACCACTGTCACGACGGGCGATGCGCAGCATGCCGCGGTAGTGCATGCCATCCAACAGGTGGGTGCTGGCATTGCTGGTGCCGCCCCAGTAGTTGGTTACCCGGCCATGCGCGAACGCCTGGTCGACCTCGCGTGGATGCACCGCACCCCGCTCCCGCACGAACGCCAGCACCTCGGCCGCCTTGCGCCGCGTGCTGGCGTCCCACGGCCTGCGGGACACCCGCGGATGCATCAACGACAGGTGTTCGCGCGGCAGGAAGCCGTAGTTGACCAGGAAGTCTTCCTCGATCGGCAGCCGGCTGTAGCGGCGCTCCAGATCCCCGGCCTGATAGCCCTTCACGCGGTGCCGCAGGGTCAGGTCCTGGGCACGCGCGGGCGCACGGATGGGATCGGCCTGCACGAAGCCCAAGCGACGGATCGCTGTCAGCAGCGTAGTAGGCGTGAACAGCGTGCGGGCTACGGCGTAGCGACGCAGATCGTCGAGAGTGGGCGTGGCAGGCATTGGCCGATTGTAGAGGCGAGCGTGCCCGCTGTGCGTTGCGGGCTGGAAAGACATCAGCGAGGTGACCGGGGCAGCTCACCACCGCGATGAATGGTGGTACTCAGTGCAGCACTGCGCATAGGCCACCAGCACCGCCATGTGCCTCACGTAGTGCACGTACAACGCCCGCCGCGAGCGTTGCACGTCCCACGGCACCCCGGTCAATGCCAGTACCAGCCGCGACCTGGCCCCATGCGGACAGGCACCGTATCGACTTGCCCAGATCGGCGCCAGGTTGCGTGAGGTTGCAGGCCATCACCAGAGCGAACAACGGGAAGGTGATGCGCCCCAGTTCGCTGACCACCGGCCATGGACACCGAAAACCACTTTGGCGACGTGGTCACCGGTCATCGACAGCAGCGCGATCCACTTCATCGACTCACGGGCGCCGCTGCTGAGGCTGCCGCGCGCCGGAGGCGGGTTGTGCGCTGACGTCCTGCGCGCCCAAGTCATTCGTCCCTTTCCTTCTACAGGGTCTCTATCGCCAGAAATCGACGGCATTGCCCCTTGAACGCAAAAAATACTTGAACCTGACGCGGATGACGCTGACCGCTGCACCCCGCTATCCTTGCAGTCCCCGCTTGTGAGGCACCACCATGCGCACGCTGTACCCGCCGATCACTCCGTACCGCGAACACACGCTGTCCGTCGACGCGCTGCACACCCTGCACATCGAGGAGTGCGGCACACCTGAAGGCATTCCTGTGGTGTACCTGCATGGTGGCCCGGGCGCTGGCATCTCGCCCACCCATCGCCGCTTCTTTGACCCGGCGCGCTACCGCATCGTGCTGATCGATCAGCGCGGCAGCGGCCGCTCCACGCCGTTCGGCGAGCTGCGTGGCAACACCACGCAGGATCTGGTGGCCGACATCGAGAAAGTGCGCGAACTCCTGGGCATCGAGCGCTGGCTGGTCTACGGCGGTTCCTGGGGTTCAACCCTGTCGCTGGCCTACGCACAGGCCCATCCCGACCGTGCCACCGGGCTGATCGTGCGCGGCGTTTTCCTCGGTCGCGAGGAAGAGAACCGCTGGTTCGCCGAGCTCAACGGCGGTGCCCGCTGGATCTTCCCGGAGCGTTGGGATCGCTACGAGGCGCACATCCCGGAGGACGAGCGCGGCAACATGCTCGAAGCCTACTGGAAGCGCCTGGATCATGCCGACGAAGCCGTCCGCATCGCAGCGGCACAGGCTTGGCTGGGCTGGGAAGACAACGCCGCCACGCTGGTGCATGACGTCGACGCGGCCTCCGCTACCGATCCGCTTGATACCCTGGCCAAAGCGCGCATCGAGGCGCATTACTTCCGCCACAACACCTTCCTGGAACACGGCCAACTGCTGCGCGATATCGATCGCATCCGCCACCTGCCCGGCGTCATCGTGCAGGGGCGCTACGACATCATCTGCCCACCACGCAGTGCCTGGGACCTGGCCAAAGCCTGGCCGGAAGCCACCCTGGAGATGGTCATCGCCGGCCACAGCGCCAACGAAGCCGCCACTACCGATGCTTTGGTGCGGGCCACCGACGCTTTTGCCGACCGCAGCTGAACAAAAGGGGCCAACGGCCCCTTTTTCTATACCAAGGTATAGCCGGGCTAACCCACGGGCCTCTAGGCCTGCTGAATACGAGCGCGGACAATAGCGCCACTGGCCAGCGACTGGCCGCCCCACGCGGAGACGCAGATGGATCCCGACCCTGCCGGGCGCGACGCGCGCCCCTGCCTGCCTACTTGTTCACTGCTGGCGACTGACGGCCGGTTCCTGTCCGTGTAAACGATGGGAGCCCCGGGCAGCGCCTGCCCGGAGGAATCCCATGTCCTACAAGATTCTCTACATCACTGTCCGCCGCCTGATCGGTGAGCGCGATGTTTCCGCCCTGCGCAGCCTGCTGCTGCAGCACGGCCCTGTCCTGTTCGCCCGTTCGCTGGCCCTCGGCTCGCCCCGGGTGGTGGCCGACGCCCTGTCGCTGCTGCCGATCAGCGAGCGCATCAATGTGCTGCGCCACCTGCCCTACCCGCTGCGCGATGCGATGAAGCCGCTGTGCATCGGCGGCAGCCAACGACTGCGCATGCAACCCTGGTCACCATCGGTGCTGGCCATGCGCCACGCCTGACTACCCGCCCCTTCCGCTCCACGTGCCGGCTCCGCCCGGCGCCGCTCCAAGAGGACCTTCCCATGAGCCTGCTCAACGCCTGGTTCAACGCCTTCCTGCGCAGCCGCCGCGCGGGCAACCTGTTCGGTCGTCGTGCGATGCCCGAAGCCGGTTACGGCCGTGGCAGCACGCAGGCCGCGCCGGCCACACTCACTGCCGGGCTGCTCGCGCTGGCACAGGGCAGCGAAGCCGATGCGCTGGCTACCCTGCAATCGCACGTCGACGGTCTCAGCCCGCACGAAGCCGAAGAGCGCCTGCTGCGCTTCGGCCCGAACGAGGTCGACCACGAGAAGCCGCTGCCGTGGTGGCGCCATCTGTGGCAGTGCTATCGCAACCCGTTCAACCTGCTGTTGACGGTGCTGGCGGCCGTGTCCTGGCTGACCGAGGATGCCAAAGCGACCGTGGTGATCGGTGCTATGGTGGTGCTGTCCACCTTGATCCGCTTCGTGCAGGAGGGACGCTCCAACCGCGCTGCCGAACGGCTGAAGGCCCTGGTGGGCAATACCGCACGCGTGCTGCGCCGCGCTGCAGGTACCGAAGCGGCAGAAGTGGCCGACCAGTACTTCGGCGCACAACTGCACAGCCGGCGACCGGCACGGCTGCTGGATCTGCCGATCCGCGACCTGGTACCGGGTGACCATATCGTGCTGTCGGCCGGCGACATGATCCCGGCCGATTGCCGCGTGCTTGCGGCCAAGGATCTGTTTGTCGCGCAGGCCGCGATGACCGGCGAATCGTTGCCGGTGGAGAAGTTCGTGCAGGCGGGCAACGCCGAGGCTGGCCTGATGGAACAGGCCAACCTGTTGTTCATGGGCACCAATGTGGTTTCCGGCACGGCAACGGCGTTGGTGCTGGCGACCGGCAACACCAGCTACTTCGGCACCCTCGCCCAGCGCAGCAGTGCCAGCGATCGGGCGCCGACAGCGTTCCAGGCGGGCGTCAACAGTGTCAGCTGGCTGCTGATCCGCTTTGCCCTGGTGATGGTGCCGTTCGTTCTGCTGGTCAATGGCTGGACCAAGGGCGACTGGACCGAAGCGTTCCTGTTCGCGCTGTCGGTGGCGGTCGGCCTGACCCCGGAAATGCTGCCGATGATCGTCACCTCCACCCTGGCCAAGGGCGCGGTGCTGCTGTCGCGGCGCAAGGTGATCGTCAAGCGCCTGGACGCGATCCAGAACTTCGGTGCGATGGAAGTGCTGTGCACCGACAAGACCGGCACGCTCACCCAGGACAAGATCGCGCTGGAGCGGCACACCGATGTGTTCGGGCAGGATTCGGAGGATGTGCTGACCTTCGCCTACCTCAACAGCCACTTCCAGACCGGCCTGATCAACCTGCTAGATCGTGCGGTGCTGGAGCATGTGGAGCTGCAGAGCTCGCTGCGCCTGTCACAGGACTACCGCAAGGTCGATGAGATCCCGTTCGACTTCGAGCGCCGCCGCATGTCGGTGGTGGTATCCGAGCGGGAGGACCATCACGAACTGATCTGCAAGGGCGCGGTGGAGGAAATGCTGACGGTGTGCAGCACCGTGCGCGAGAACGGCCAGGACATGCCGCTGGATGAGCAGCGCCTGGCGCGCGTGCGGCAGACCACCGAGGAACTGAACGAACAGGGCCTGCGTGTGGTGGCCGTGGCGATGAAGGAAACCGCGGCCAGCCAGAGTGTGTATTCGCAGGCCGACGAGCGCGATCTGACCCTGGTGGGCTATGTGGCCTTCCTCGATCCGCCGAAGGAGTCGGCCGCGCAGGCGCTGCAGGCGCTGGCCGCGCACGGCGTGGAAGTAAAGGTATTCACCGG
Organism: Stenotrophomonas sp. PA-6-5C; assembly: GCF_021605635.1. Taxonomy (NCBI): domain Bacteria; kingdom Pseudomonadati; phylum Pseudomonadota; class Gammaproteobacteria; order Lysobacterales; family Lysobacteraceae; genus Stenotrophomonas; species Stenotrophomonas sp. PA-6-5C. The sequence goes on along the minus strand of NZ_WKEE01000022.1, from coordinate 10,493 downwards.
CGACAACGAACTGGTCACCGCCCGGGTCTGTGCCCAGGTCGGCCTGGATGCCGATACGATCGTGACCGGCCCACAGATCGAGCGCATGGACGATGCGGCCGTGGCACGTGCACTGCAGGAACACCGCGTGTTCGCCCGCCTCACGCCGCTGCACAAGGAACGACTGGTGCGCGAGCTGCGTGCACAGGGCAAGGTGGTCGGCTTCCTCGGTGATGGCATCAACGATGCTCCGGCACTGCGCGCCGCCGATATCGGCATCAGCGTGGACAGCGCGGTGGACATCGCCAAGGAGGCCGCCGACATCATCCTGCTGGAAAAGAACCTGATGGTGCTGGAGGAAGGCGTCATCCAGGGGCGGCGCACCTTCAGCAACATGCTGAAGTACATCCGCATGACCGCCAGCTCCAATTTCGGCAACGTGTTCTCGGTGCTGGTGGCCTCGGCGTTCCTGCCGTTCCTGCCGATGCTGCCGTTGCAGCTGCTGGTGCAGAACCTGCTGTATGACATCTCGCAGATCGCCATTCCCTTCGACAACGTGGATGAGGAGCTGGTGCGCAAGCCGCTGAAGTGGAACCCGGCGGACATCGGCCGCTTCATGGTGTTCTTCGGGCCGATCAGCTCGATCTTCGACCTCAGCTGCTTCGCCTTGATGTGGTACGTGTTCGATGCACGCACGCCGGCTGACCAGGGCCTGTTCCAGTCGGGCTGGTTCGTGGTCGGCCTGCTGACCCAGACCCTGATCGTGCACATGATCCGCACGCCCAAGGTGCCGTTCCTGCAGAGTATCGCCGCGCCGCCGCTGCTGCTGATGACCGGGGCGATCATGGCGATCGGCGTGATCCTGCCGATGAGCCCGCTGGCAGGCTACTTCAAACTGCAGGCACTGCCGGCCGGCTACTGGCCGTTCCTGGTGGCGATCCTGTTCGGCTATGCGGTGCTGACCACCGCGCTGAAGAAGCTCTACATCCGCCGTTACGGCTGGCAGTAAGCGCATCGGCGCAGGGAGAACCCTCATGGACTTCAACCCCCACCTGCCCGCGTTCAACGCGGGCGCCACCCTCAGCTCGCTGATCAGCCTGTCCGTCGCCTTCGTGCTGGGCGCGCTGATCGGCCTGGAGCGGCAGTTCCGCCAGCGCACCGCCGGCCTGCGCACCAACACGCTGGTGGCAGTGGGTGCCGCGGTGTTCGTCGACCTGGCCGTGCGCTTCCACGACATGTACGGCGGGCCGCCGTCACCGCTGCACGTGGTGGCCTATGTGATCTCCGGTGTCGGCTTCCTCGGTGCCGGCGCGATCATGAAGGATGGCGCACAGGTATCGGGCCTGAACACCGCCGCCACCTTGTGGGGCTCGGCGGCGGTCGGCGCCTGTGCCGGCATCAAGCTGCTGCCCGAAGCGGTGCTGGCTGCGCTGTTCGTGCTGGCCGCCAACACCCTGCTGCGGCCGGTGGTGAACCGCATCCAGCGGCAACCGCTGCCGGAAGCGTTCAGCGAGGCAACCTACGCGATCAACGTGGTCTGCCAGCGTGAGCAGCAGGCCGAGGTGCTCGACCGGCTTCTACTGTTGCTGGAACAGGCGCAGTACCCGGTGCGCGCGGTCGACCAGCGCCCGTTCGGTGAGCGCGATGTCGAGATCGAAGCGGTGCTGTACGCCACCACGGTCGATGGCGGTGAACTGGATGCCGTGCTGGCGACGCTTGCGGCCACGCCGGGTGTGCTGCAGGGGTTCTGGAACGCCAGCCTGGAGGAGTAGTGCCGGCCGCTGATGTACGCATTTCGCCGGGCATGGCCCGGCGCTACCGTGCACCGCCTTGGTAGGTGCCGACCTTGGTCGGCACAATCCGTGAGCCGCCTTGACCGCGGACAACGCACGCCGACCAAGGTCGGCATCTACCGGACAGCGCTTTGCTATCCTTCCCACCCACGCCAGGGAGCCATCCCGATGCCATCGCTGTCGCCCCGCCGCCCCCTGGTCGTGCTGGCCCTGATCATCGTGATGGCGGCCATCTTCCTGGTCGATACGGTTACCGACTACGCCGTTGCCGCCGCCTGCTTCTACGCTGCAGTGATCCTGGCGGCGTCACGGCGGCTGCCCGCACGCGGCCTCATCGCGCTTGCGGCGGTCTGCATCGCGTTGACCGGCCTCAGCTTCTTCCTGACCCGCTTCGGCACCTACCGCATCGGCCTGGTCAATTCAGCGATCGGCATGCTGGTGATCGGCATCACCACGTATCTGGCATTGAAGATGGAAGCCGCCAAGGCCGCGGTGCAGGATGCACAGGCACGCCTGCTGCGGGTTGCCCGCGCCTCCACCGTCGGCGAGCTGACCACTTCCATCGCGCATGAAGTGAACCAGCCGTTGGCCGCCATCGCCAGCAGTGCCGAGGCCAGCCAGCGCTGGTTGGCCCAGGAGCCGCCGAACCTGGACAAGGCGCGGCAGACCATCGCCCGCATTGTCGCCGACGCCCATCGCGCCAGTGACGTGATCGCCCGCATCCGCGGCCTGACCCAGGGCGCCGCGCCAGAGCGCCAAGCCTTCGACCTCAATCAGGCCGTGGAGGAAATGCTGGCGCTGTCGCACAGCGAACTGGAGCAGCATGGTGTGACGGTCGCGCTGGTGCTGGGCAGTGACCTGCCCCATGCGCATGCCGATCGCGTGCAGGTGCAGCAGGTGATCGGCAACCTCATCCTCAACGCCGTCGACGCGATGGCCGGTACGCCCACGGGCGAGCGCAGGCTGTCGCTGCTGACCGCGCATGATGGGCACGGCCACGTCAGCCTGAGCGTGCGCGACCGCGGTATCGGCCTGCCCGTGGAGCAGCCTGACCGCGTGTTCGATGCATTCTGGACCACCAAGGCGAACGGCCTCGGCCTGGGCCTCAGCCTGAGCCGCTCGATGATCGAAGCCAACGGCGGCCATATCCGCGCCGAGCGACCCGCTGGCGGCGGCGCCTGTTTCATCTTCGAGCTGCCCACGCACAGGGAGGGCCAGCATGCGTAAACCCACGACAACCCCTGTGGAACCGTCACCGATCGTCTACGTGATCGACGACGATGCCTCGGTGCGTGCCGCGCTGGAAGACCTGCTGGCCTCGATGGGCCTGCAGGTACGGGCCTTCGCCTCGACCGGCGAATTCCTTGCCCATGCGCTGGAGGACGCCCCGGCCTGCCTGGTGCTGGACGTGCGCATGCCTGGCCAGAGCGGACTGGACTTCCATCGCACCATGGCCAGCCACGGCCTGCACCTGCCGGTGGTGTTCATCACCGGGCACGGCGACATCGCCATGGGCGTAAATGCGATCAAGGAAGGCGCCATCGAATTCCTGACCAAGCCCTTCCGTGACCAGGAACTGCTGGACGCCATCCACAAAGGCATCGAGATCGATCGCCAGCGACGCCGCGAGGGCGACCTGCTGGGCGCATTGCAGCAGCGCTGGGATACCTTGAACACCGGCGAGCGCGAGGTGGTTGCCGGCGTGGTACGGGGCCGGCTCAACAAGCAGATCGCCGCTGATCTTGGCGTCAGCGAAATCACGGTGAAGGTGCGTCGCGCGCAGTTGATGCGCAAGATGGGCGCGCGCACCCTGGTGGATCTGGTGCGCATGTATGACCGGCTGCAGGGCAGCACGCCATGACCGTATGTAGCCTGCTGCGCGCAGTGAATGGGTGTGGTACCGGCAAGCTGCCGATGGCCAACTGTTCATCCACTACGGCGATGGCATGGCCGGTTCGCGCCTGCGCGCCCCCTTCACCGCAAACGGAACCGGCCGCAACATCAACACCGTAAGCCGACTGGCGGCGATGGCTGCGGAGCTGCGCTGAGCTCAGGCCTGCCGGGCAGCCCCCTAACTGCGCGTCGCTGCAATGCTTCGCTTCAACCGTGTATCGGCCAGCCCCACCGCCAGCAGCACGATGCTGGTCAGCCACCCTGCGGCCAGCAGGTGCATCCATGGCAGAACGAAACCGAGCACGACCAGCGCCGCCGCCCCCGCCAGGTGCGAGCGCGGCACGCGGCCGTAGACCCCCCGCTTGTACAGTGCGCTGCCGAGCAGGTAGATCAACGGCCCCGCCGCCAGCATCGCGGCATACGGCAGTGTCACTGCCGCCTCCGGTTCGTCCATCACCAGATCATTGCCGACGGCGGTGGCGATGATGCCGGCGATCAGCAGCGCATGCACGTAGTGGAAATAGGCGCCGATGCGACCCGGGTCGTCGGAACGGGTGATGGTGTCGGTGGCGTCCCGGCTGGAGATGCCGAAGTACAGCCACCACATCGCGATCGTACCGGCGAAGGTCGCCAGCACCGCCGAAACCACCTCTCCACTCCAGTGCTCCACCTCGCTCAGCACGCCGCCGGTTGCCAGCAGCGTCTCACCCAGTGCGACGATCACGAACAGCTGGCAGCGTTCGGCCAGATGCCCGCCTTCGATGGTCCACTCGCGGGTGCGCGAACGGCCGAGGCCTGGAAACGCGAAGCCGAACATCGGCGAGATGTACTCGCAGGCCACGGCAATCGCCCACAGCGCCAGCCGCGCATTGCCCTCGACCGCTGCACCGGCCAGCCAGAAACAGGCCGAAAGGCTGACCCAGGCCAGCATGCGCCTGAAGTTGGCGGCCAGCGGATGCGCGCGCCCTACTTCCAGCAGGACGAACAGCGTCCGGCCCACCTGCATCGTGGCGTAGGCGCCGGCGAAGATCCATGCGCGTCCGGCAAAGGCTTCGGGGATGGACGAAGACATCAGCAACGCCAGCAGCATCGTGACGAACAGCAGGCCGCGGATGCGCGGCGCCTCCGGGTCAAACCAGTTGCTGACCCAGCACGCGTACTGCCAGCCAAGCCAGACCGCAAACCACAGCACCAGCGTCTGCAGCACGCCCAGCAGGCCCAGGTGGTGCAGCAGGTGGTGGCTGAGCTGGGTGACGGCGAACACGTAGACCAGATCGAAGAACAGTTCTTCGTAGGTCACCCGCGCATGATGGCCGTCGCGACGACGCAGGGCAGGAAGACGGGGTGTTGCCGGCATCGCGGATCCTCGCTTCAGCGGCCCAGCCGCCAGAAAATGACGCCGGCTACCAGCGCCGGAACGGCAAACACCAGCAGCAGGATCGGCAGCTCCTCGCGCACCGTATAGCCCGCCCGGCTGACTCCCACCCACAGATTGGCCACCGACACCAGCAGCCAGGTGCCGATGAAGACCAACAGCGCCGTTGGCAGCTGTGAGCTGCCTGTGCTCCAGAGCCTGCCGAACAGGACGAAGACGCCCAGCAACAGGAACCCGCCGACGATCACCAGAAGCACGTGCATGGTCACTCTCCCCGATGGCTGCCCTGCAGCCTATCTGCGGCCAAGTGTGCGCTGCAGAGGGTGATCGTGGATTCACTTTCCGGCGGCCACGAACAATCCCCCGTGGCACACCCGATAGCAAATGCGAACAGTTCCCATTACTATCGTGGCAGCGCGCAGGGCTGGCCCTGCGTGGCCCCACCCCTTCCCGCCTGCGCCGCTTTCCCGGATGTCCCCGCCACCGCACTCGCCACCCCCTGCGCTGCCGCTGGTGTACTCGCTGGTGCGCCACTACGAGGATCTGGTGGATTACCTGCGCCGTCGCTTCGCCTCACCCGGGCTGGCCCGCGAGGTGGTGCACGACGTCTGCGTACGCCTGCTGGAGCGCCCCACCCCGGCAGATGTGCGGCAGCCGATGGCGCTGCTGCGGCGGATGGCGCATGACGCCGCGGTTGATCGTTGCCGTGCCGAAGACCTGCGCCGCCAGTGGGTGGAACCCCGTGCCGAACTGCCAGATGCCGCCTGTGAAGGCGCCGGCCCGGTCAGGCAGGCCGCCGCCGCGCAGGAACTGGAACGGCTGGTCGAGGTCATCCGTGCGATGCCCTGTCGCCGCCGCCAGGTGTTCATCCTGCACAAGATCCATGAGGTGCCTCAGGCGGCGGTTGCGCGGCGCATGGGCATCGGCCTGAAGGCCGTCGAGCGGCATCTGCGGTTGGCGATGCTCGATTGCCGGCATTCGCTGGATGTGCGGGCGCTGACGTGACAGCACCACGCCGCCCGCGCACGCCACGCCCGGACAAGACCGGCGCGCCTTCGCCTGATCGTGTGCTGGAACAAAATCGGGACACCCTCAAGGCATTGTTTCCGGTGCCCGGTCCGGCACAGCTGTACCGGCCTCATCGCAGCCGGCGGATCGGCGGCGCCGTGCTCGGCCTGCTGTTGGCAGCCGGACTGGGCGGGCTTTACGCTTTCGATCCCGGCTGGCAACAGCATGATTACCAGACAGCCATCGGCGAGCGTCGCAGCGTGCTGCTGGCCGATGGCAGCCGCATCGAACTGGATGCAGACAGCCATCTGCAGGTACGCAGCCATCTGCGCTCGCGCCGCACGGTGCTGGTCTCCGGACGCGCCCGCTTCGAGGTGGCGCCGTCGCGCTGGCGTCGGTTCCAGGTCGATGCCGGACCGGTGCAGGTGCGCAACTACGGCACCGTGTTCGATGTGGATCGACGCGGTGACCGCAGTGAAGTCCGCCTGTGGCGTGGCAGGGTCGGCGTGCGCGTGGCTGGCCGCGATGGCGAGCAGCGCCTGCACCCTGGCCAGCAACTGCTGGCAGGGACAGGCCCGGTCCAGCAACCGCAGCCGATCGCAGCCGGCAGCAGAGAATGGACCGAGGGCCGGCTGCAGTTCGCGCAGACCCCGCTGGGCGAAGTGGTACGCAGCCTGCAGCGCTATCACCGCGGCGCGATCGTACTGGACGAACCCGGTCTGGCCACGCTGCAGGTTTCGGGCGTGTTTGATGGCGACCATGCCGCCACCGCGCTGGCGCTGCTGCCGGAGATCCTGCCGGTCGCCGTCCACCCCCGCGACGATGGCAGCGTGCACATCTCCGCGCACCACTGAATTTCGCATCGAGGGTGGGTTGTGGCCCGGCTCATCCGGCTGCTGCTTGAACCCCTCTGAAGGACCCCGCATGACCCGCATTGCCCTGCCCACCGCCCTGCGCCGCCTGACGCCTGCCCTGCTGGCCGTCAGCCTGTGCGCCGCCCTTCCGGTGGCGGCGCAGTCCACCCCCACGACGGTGGACGTCCATCTTCCGGTGGCCCCGCTGCAGCAGTCACTCAATGCGATGGCCAGGCAGAGCGGTGTCCAGCTGCTGCTCGCTGCGGACAGCGTTGCCGGCCGCCAGGCGCCAGCGCTGGACGGCCGCTATGCCCCGCGCGAGGCACTACAAAGGCTGATTGCCGGCCAAGGCCTGGACGTCGAAGAACGCTCGCCAGGCGTGTTCGTGATCCGCAGTGTGGTCGCAGCCGCGACGCCGGCGGCGAAAGCAGACAGCCCGCGTACGGCAGCAACGCCGGCAGCCGCGACCTCGCTCGGCAGAGTGACCGTGTCGGCGTCCACCGCGCGCATGCCGCAGGGCGAGACCGCCATGCCCAACACCATCACCGTGCTTACCCTCGAGGACATCCAGCAACAGCTGGCACTGGGCTCGGATGTGTCGCGCGTACTGTCCTCGCAGATCCCGGCCTTCGCCCCGGCGCGCGAGAAGATGTCCAACTATGGCGAAAGCATGCGCGGACGCGGCATCCTGTACATGGTCGACGGCGTGCCGCAGTCCACGCCGCTGCGCGATGGCTCGCGTGATTCGCACACCATCGATCCGGCGATGATCGAACGCATCGAAGTGATCCACGGCGCCAACGCGCTGCAGGGTATCGGCGGCACCGGCGGCATCGTCAATATCATCACCCGCAGTGCGCCGAGCGAACCGGGCGCTTTCCTGCTGGACAGCAACCTCTCGCTCACCGCCGCCTCGCCGGGCCGCCGCGACGATGATGGCCAGCGTGCTTCGGCACTGGTGGGTATCCGCGGCGAACAGTTCGACCTCGTTGCCGGCCTGGCCCATGAGCGGCAGGGCCTGTACTACGACGGCGACGGCCGTGCGATCGGCACCAATGCGCAGGGCGAACTGATGGATTCGACCTCGACCAACATCTTCGCCAAGCTTGGCTGGAACATCGCCGAAGGCCAGCGCCTGCAGCTGATGGCCAACCGCTACGAACTGCGCGGCCTGGACAATTACCTGCCGGTGGATGGCAACTTCCGCAGCGGTCGCCCGGCCACGTCGGTGCCCGGCGATACGCCGCTCGATCCGCCGATGAACCGCTCGCGCTCGCTGACCCTGGACTACAGCAATGCCGATCTGTTCGGTGGCCAGTTCCTGGCGCAGGCCTTCGCGGTCGATTTTGAAGGGCGTTACGGTGCCAGCCAGTGGGACCCGTGGGGCAACACGGGTGCCAACGCCGCCTGGGACCAGACCCAGAATGAATCGGACAAGCGCGGCTTCAAGCTGACCCAGAGCTGGCGCCGCATCGGCGACACGTCGCTGGACGTGACCCTGGGCCTGGATGGCCTGCGTGACCGCACCCACCAGGTATTGCTGGCCAGCGGCCTGAACTGGGTGCCGCTGACCACCTACCAGAGCCTGTCGCCGCTGTTGCAGCTGCAGTGGTGGCCCACCGACCACGTCATGCTGTCCGCTGGCCTGCGTTACGAAAAGGGCGAACTGGAAGTAGGCGACTACACCACCCTGCCCCGCTACGGCGCACGCAAGGTGGCCGGTGGCAAACCGACGATGAGCGAGACGCTGCCCAATTTCGGCGCGGCCTGGTACATCAACGATCGCCTCAACGCCTACGCGTCGTATTCGGAAGGCTACACCGTGGCCGACGTCGGCCGCGTCCTGCGCGCGATCAACCGCGATGGCCAGCGCGTGGACAACCTGGTGGACCTGTCACCGGTGGTGTCGGACAACCGCGAGATCGGGCTGGAGTATGACGATGGTCGCTTCAGCGGCGATATCGCGTACTACACCTCCGAATCCAAGCTGGGTTCGGTACTGGTCTATGACGCCGGCATCGATGCCTACAACGTGCAGCGCCAGGCTACGCGGGTGGAAGGCTTCGAGACCAACCTGCGCCTGCGCCTGGGCGACAGCCGCCTCGGCCTGGGCTATGCCCGCGCCAATGGCCGCTATGACGCCAATCTGGATGGCCAACTGGAAAGCGACCTGGCGGGCGTCAACATCGCCCCGAACCGGCTGACAGCGTTCTGGGAACAGAGCTGGACCTCGCAGCTCAGCACCCGCCTGCAGGCCAGCCATGCCTTCGATCGCGACTTCGACCTGCGCGGCGTGCCGGTGGCCAGCTTCAAGGGCTACACCACGTTCGACCTGGTCGCCCGCTATGCGCTGGACAAGAGCAGTTTCACCCTGGGCGTGCAGAACCTCACCAACAAGCAGTACATCACCTACTACTCGCAGACCACGCCATCCAATCCCAGCTATTTTGCCGGGCGCGGGCGTGTACTGACGCTGGGATGGCAGTACCGCTACTGAGAGATGGCGCCCTTATGGGTGCCATGAAATCTATGCGTGACGCGACGAAGGAGGCCCATGCTAGTTTCTGGGCCTCCTTCATCGGTGTCCTCCCATGCGCCTGCAGACCCTCGCCATCACGCTCGCTGCCCTGCTTCCCGCTGCGGCTTCTGCCGCCGAACCGACGCTGCCGCAGCTGCGTGCCTACACCGTGGATGCGTCCTGGCTGCAGCCGATGGCGCCGCTGCAGATTGCCGACCACACCTGGCAGATCGGCACCGAAGACCTGACCGCGCTGCTGGTGCAGACGCCGCAGGGCGCGGTGCTGCTCGATGGCGGCATGCCGCAGATGGCCGACCACCTGCTGCGCAACATGAAAGCGCGCGGTGTTGCGCCGCATGATCTGCGCCTGATGCTGCTCAGCCATGCCCACGCCGACCACGCCGGCCCGGTTGCAGCGCTCAAGCGCGGTACCGGTGCGCAGATCGTGGCCAATGCCGAATCGGCGGTACTGCTGGCACGCGGCGGCAGCAACGACCTGCACTTCGGCGACGGCATCACCTATCCGCCGGCAACTGCGGACAGGATCATCATGGACGGCGAGGTGGTCTCGCTCGGTGGCATCGACTTCACCGCGCACTTCGTGCCCGGCCACACCCCGGGCAGCACCGCCTGGACCTGGACGGACACCCGTGAAGGAAAACCCGTTCGCATCGTCTACGCCGACAGCCTGAGCGCGCCGGGCTATCAACTGCAGGACAACCCGCGCTACCCGCACCTGATCGACGACTACCGTCGCAGCTTTGCCACGGTGCGCGCTCTGCCCTGCGACATCCTGCTGACCCCACATCCCGGTGCCAGCGGCTGGAACTACAGCGCTGGTGCCAAGGCCGGTGCCAAGGCCCTGACCTGCAAGACCTATGCGGATGAGGCCGAGAAGAAGTTCGACGCGCAGCTGGCCAAGGAAGCGGCCGGGGCCCGCTGATTCTGTAGAGCCGAGCCGATGCTCGGCTTGCCGGCCGAAAGCAGCCGAGCGTGGGCTCGGCTCTACACGCGGCGCGCCGAAGAATGACTACGTGGATGCAGCCGAATGGTCGCTCGACACGCAGCTGGCC
>NZ_WKEE01000021.1:0-76092 GCF_021605635.1 Stenotrophomonas sp. PA-6-5C | reverse complement strand
GGCGGCAATACACCAGCCACGCGATGGCCGAGATCCTGCGCGACAACGGCATCACCCAGAGCATGAGCCGGAAGGGGAATTGCTGGGACAACGCGGTGGTGGAACGGGTATTTGCCACCCTCAAAGGCGAATGGCTGTACTCCAAATACCCCACTCGACAGGAGGCTGCAGCAGACATCGAACAATTTGTGAACTGGTACAACCACCGTCGGCTGCACAGTGCCAACGGCCTTGTGCCACCTGCGCTCCACGAAGCGCAGGTGGCCTGAACGCCCCTTGAGAGTGTCCAGAAGTACTTGACCACCACAGGTTCACGGCGTCCCCCGCAACCGGACCCACCCCGCCATCCCACAGGAACCCGGCTTTTGCCGTTGCCGTCGCCGTTGCCGTTGCCGTTGCCTTGGCCTCGGCGGGTGCAGGGCGCAGCCCTGCCGGCAAACCCTCCTTGACCGCAGCGGCCCGGGACCCGGAGAATTACGAGATTAATTCTCATTTGCTGTTGCGCAGGATGCGGGCGGCAGCCTCGACGGCCCTCGATCCCGATGTTCAAGAACGTCCTGTTCCAACTGCACTGGCTGCTGGGCATCAGCGCGGGTGCCATCCTGGCCGTGATGGGCCTGAGCGGTGCGGTCCTGTCGTTCGAGGATGAGCTGCTGCGTGCGGCCAACCCCGGTTTCGCCGCGATCGCCGAACACCATGCCGACAACCAGCAACCGCTCGCCTTGAGTGAACTGGTGCCGCTGCTGCAGGCGGGCAGCGAGCGGCCGCTGCAGCGTCTGCGGGTGGATGCCAGCGGCCAGCGGCCGTCTGTCGCACGCTTTGCCGGTGGCAAGGACCACTGGGTGTATTTCGACCCCTACAGCGGTGAGCGCTTCAGCGCGCTGCGCGGACAGGCTTTCTTCGATTTCGTCGAGGACCTGCACCGCCATATGGTTGCCGGCGAGCGCGGCTCGTGGATCACCGGCAGCTGTGCGATCGCCCTGCTGTTCTTCACCCTGTCCGGGTTGTACCTGCGCTGGCCACGTCGCTGGCGGCAGTGGCGCAGCTGGTTGGCCGTGGAGTGGGCACGCACGGGCCGCGGCTTCCTGTGGAGCCTGCATTCGGTGATCGGTACCTGGGTGCTGCTGATCTACCTGATGAGCGCGCTGACCGGGTTGTGGTGGTCGTTCGACTGGTACCGCAACGGGCTGACCCAGCTGCTGGGTGTCGCGCCCCCCGCCAAACACAGACTCGCCACGGATCTGTCCCTGGATCTGCACAATGTCGAGGCCACGCTGTATGCGCTGCCCGGTGTGCGCCAGGGCTTCATCGACCTGCGCCTGCCGGAGAAGCCCGGCCAAGCACTCAATGTGCGGGTGATGTCGGCGGATCCCGCGCAGCGCGGCGGCCACCATGATCGTGCGCACGACCTGCTGCAGCTCGACCCGGCCACCGGCGCGGTTCTCGACGCTCGCCCGTACGCACGCCAGGGTGCCGGCGGCCAGCTCACCACCAGCATGTTCGCCCTGCACTCGGGCAGCTTCTTCGGCATGCCCGGGCGCATCGTGGTGATGCTCAGCAGCCTGGGCATGTGCCTGTTCTTCATCACCGGCTGGCTGTTGTACCTGGACCGCCGTCGCGGCCAGCGCGCCGCGCGCGCACTGCGGCAGACCGTTCCGGAAGCAACACCCCACGCCGCAGGCATACCGTGGCTGGTGGTGCATGCCAGCCAGAGCGGCCTCGCCGAACAATTGGCCTGGCGTGCGGCAGCACAGCTGCAGGCGGCCGGCCACGGGGTGCAGGTACTGCCGCTCGCGCGCGTGACTGCCGCGCAGCTGCAAGCCACCACACAGGCGCTGTTCGTGCTCAGCACCTTTGGTGATGGCGAGCCCCCGGACAACGCACGGCGCAGCGCGCGCCAACTGCTGGCACAGATGCCGGACCTTTCCGGGCTACGTTACGGCATGCTCGCGCTGGGCGACCATCAGTACGATCAATTCTGCGGATTCGGCTTGCAGGTGGACGACTGGCTGGCCCGCGCGGGCGCGCAGCCGTTGTTCGCACGCATCGACGTCGATGCTGCTTCGGTGGTGGCGCTGCGGCAGTGGCAGCTGCAGCTGACTGGGCTGACCGGCATCGACACCGATGACAGCGTGTTGCCAACGGCCACGGTGATGCACGACTGGCGTCTGCTCGGCCGCACCCTGCTCAACGCCGGCAGCGTCGGTGGCCAGATATGGAAGATTCGCCTGGCACCGCCGGCTGATGTCGATTGGCAGGCCGGCGACATCCTGCATATCGCACCACGCCACGATGCGGGGCATGTGCACACTCTGCTGCGGGCGCATGGCCTGGATCCCTTGCAACCGGTACTGATCGACGGCAAGACGAAAACGCTGCTGGACCTGGCCAGCGAGCAGGTGCTGCCCGAACCCGGCAGTGCAGTGCAGGTGCAGGATGCAGGCCTGTGGTTGTCAGGCCTGCCAACACTGCCCGGGCGTGAATACTCCATCGCCTCATGCGCCGCCGATGGCGAGGTGGAACTGGTGGTCCGGCTGCTCCACAACGCAGCAGGTCGCGCGGGGCTGGGCTCGGGCTGGTTGGCGCTGCATGCGCCGTTGGAGGGTGGGATTGCGGCCCGCGTGCATCGCAACCCGGGCTTCCATCGGCAGCCAGGCACGCCGATGGTACTGATCGGCAACGGCACCGGCATCGCCGGCCTGCGCAGCCTGCTGCGCGAAGCTGCGCATCACGGTGAGCACGGTCATTGGCTGCTGTTCGGCGAGCGCCAGCGCGCGCACGACTTCCTGTTCGCCGAGGAAATCATCCGATGGCAGGCTGACGCGCACCTGCTGCGGTTGGATCAGGCGTACTCGCGTGATATCGACGATGGCAGCTACGTGCAGCATCGCCTGCGCGCTGCGGCGGATGAACTGCACACGTGGCTGGCACGCGGTGCAGTGATCCATGTATGTGGCTCACTGCATGGCATGGCCGAAGGCGTGGACCAGGTGCTGCGCGAGGCACTGGGCGATGAAGCGGTGGAACTGCTGCTGGAAAGCGGACGTTACCGGCGCGACGTGTATTGAGTCCGTTCGCCGGGCACGGCCCGGCGCTACCCGTCATGGGTTTCAACGGTAGCGCCGGGCCATGCCCGGCGAAGGCGATCAGGCCATCACGCCGCCGCCCGCGCCCGGCGCTCGGGCTGTAGTCGGAACGCTGCCACCGCTTCGGCCAGCGCCTGCACCTGGGCCTGCATCTGCGCGGTCGATGCGCCAGCCTCTTCCACCAGGCTCGCATTGCGCTGCGTGCTGGCCTCCATCTGCACGACCGTCTGGTTCACTTGGGCGATGCCCGCATGCTGTTCATGCGAGGCACTGCGGATACCCGCCAGCAACCCGGCCAACTGCTGCACGCTGCTGACGATCTCGTCCATCGTGGTGCCCGCCTGCTCGGCCTGCGTACTGCCCTGGCCCACCCGTGCCACCGAGTCCTCGATCAGTCCCTTGATCTGCTTGGCCGCATCCGCGCTGCGCTGGGCCAGCAAGCGCACTTCGGCCGCCACCACCGCAAAGCTGCGACCCTGCTCGCCTGCACGCGCCGCCTCCACTGCCGCGTTGAGGGCCAGGATATTGGTCTGGAACGCGATGCCATCGATCAGCTGGATGATGTCGCCGATGCGCCGCGACGACGCGCTGATGCCCTGCATGGTGGCCACCACCTGGCCGACCGCAGTGCCGCCACGCTCGGCAACCTTGGCGGCGTCGCGCACCAGTCCGTCAGCACGCCCCGCGGCGTCGGCATTGCGGCCAACGGTGTCAGTCAGTTCATGCATCGATGCCGCGGTTTCCTCCAGGTTGGCCGCCTGTTGCTCGGTGCGCTGGGAAAGATCGTGATGGCCAGCAACGATCTCGCCCACGCCCACATCCAGGCGCACAGTGGCCTGCTGGATACGGGTGACGATGTGGCCCAGCTGCGCGACAGTGGCATTGGCATCGTCACGCATGCGGGCGAACACGCCCTGCAGGTCGCCCTCCATGCGCACGCTCAAGTCACCGCGTGCCAGTGCGGCCAGCAGCGCCTGCAGGTCGCCCAGATTGGTCTCGAAAGTGGACAGCAGGCGATTGATGCTGGTCGACAGCGTGCGTACGAACCCCTGCTTGCCGTCCAGCGCGATGCGACCCTGCAGCTCGCCATGCGCTGCCGCATCGACCAGCGCCGCCACTTCGGTTTCCAGCAGCGTTTCCAGCGCGCGGCTGCGCCACTCCACCGCGACACCAAGGAAGTGATCGTCCTCGACGATGGCATTGGCGATCAACTGATACCGGATACCGTCGTGGCCGATCTCACGCTCTTCGCGCTGACGGACACCGATCAGTCCCGCCAGCGCCGGATGCAGGCGGACCGCGTCGCTGCCGAGCAATGTCTCTGCGGGAAGCGCCAGCAGCTGCAGCAACGCCGGGTTGGCGTACGCCACCTGCCCTTCCGCATCAACCACCATCAGGCCGGTCTGGGCGCTGTCCAGCGCCTGCCGTACGCGCGTGTTGCCGCGTGCCACCGCGCGTTCGGTCTCGGTGCGTGCACGCAGGCGCTGCTGCATGTCGACCAGACGCTGCGCGAGCTGGCCGATCTCATCGTTGGCGTTGTGCACGCGCAGCGTGGTGTCGAGCCGGTCATCCGCGATATCGCCTGCAAAGCGCAGGGTGTCCTGGATCGGTCGACGCACCGCGCGCACCACCAGTACCAGGCTGGTGATCAGCACGCCGGCCACCAGCAGCAGGGTAGCCACGAACAGCACGCTGGCCATCCTTGCACCCGATCGCTGGCGCAGTTGTGCCTGTTCCAGTGCTGCAACCTGGGCCTGCTGGAAGGCGGCCAATGCCGGGCCCACGGCCGCCGCGGTCTCCAGCAGCGACTGCGCCTCCACGTCCAGGCCGACGCGCGCGGCGGTATAGCCCAGCAATGCAGCCTGGTAGGCCTCCATGCCATTGCGTACGCGTTCCTGCACGTCGGCGGGCAGGCCGGCCAACGCCAGGTCGAAGGGCAGCTTTTCTTCGCTGGCACGATCGGCGTGGGTGGAATCGCCATCGAGCAGCAGCAACGCTTCCTGACGACGCATCCGCTGCACATGCAGGGACAGCGCTGGGCGCTCCAGCGCATCCACCTGCGTCTGCAGTGCGTCGGCGGCCTGCTGCAGCTGTGCGGCCAGACCAGCGTCGCCGCGTCCCATCTCATCCACGCGCTCGAACAACGCGGCGATGCCCTGTGAGAATGCATCGACGGCCTCGGTCATCGCCTGCAGCACCTTGCGCCGGCCCGCGTCCATCGGCATGCCACGCAACGCCTGCAGGTCCTGCTTCAACATCTGTTGCGTGGCCAGCAACTGGCTGCGGTCCGCATCATCGAAACTGCGCGCATACTGGGTCTGCAGACGCCGGGCCTCGGCCACCCGGGCTGCCAGCGAAGCGACGCGGTCACTGCCGTGCTGGTAGCTGGCCTGGTCGCGGGCCGACTGCGTACTCGCATGGCTGGTCCAGGCGTGGACGGCGGCGATGGCCACCAGGCCCAGGCTGCAGACCAGCAGGGTCGCCTTGAGCTTGTCGGCGACGCTGAGCCGATGGGGCTGCAGCCAGCGCAGCAGGCCAGGGAAACGGGAACGCAACCCGACAACGCGGCTACGCAGGGACCCAAGGTGGGGAACGACGGCCGACATGACAGACTCCAGGCGGAAGGACGCACCTGTATCGACCGGTTGCAGAAGAACTTTAGCGCCGTTTTTCAGCGCCGGGCCAGCCTTGCGATTTGTACGGCGGGCAAGCGACGAGGCGATGACAAAGCAGATGTTCATTTCTCAACTGCTGAGAATCACAGCTGATAGAAAGGCATTTCATACAGCCCTAGCCCGGAGCAATCGCAAACATGCTCAGCAGCACAGTGCTCGCCCAGATCCAAACCCTTGGCATCCCCGTCGGGATCGGCGCTCTCGTAGTTGTCCTTGCGCCTGTCTTGCGCTGGTTCCTAGGTCCCCCAATGGATAGCTTCCACCGATGGAGGGAATCAAAGCACCGGGATCGCGAGTACTTCCTGAAGATTGCCGATCAGTCGGAGAATGATCTGGAAGCAAGTTGGGTAAGGGAGTCTTTGCTGCAAGAGGCCTTTCGGCAGCGCCATGGCTTGCTCGTCGAACGCGAGGAGCGACTGGTTTACTCCAGTCTCATGCGCCGCTACTCACCAAGCATCAAATGGCGCCATATCAGAGGCATCAGCACGCTGGCACGGCGCAGCGAGGACGGCACTGGCATCGAGTTTCATATGCCTTCACGTGAACGCCGCTGGCGATACATCGCTGCAACGGCCGGTACCGTCTTCTATCTGTTCGGAAGTTTCCTCCTGTTGGAAGGCCTTCTTTCCGCCATGCACGGCTCTTGGGCGGGAATCGTTGTGGGCGTGCCGATAGCAGTAATGGGCGCCGTTACAACCCGCGTATCCCTCTTTGCGATGCAGAGCTACGATGCAATTGGAAGGACCATCCGCGGCAAGGAGCGCGAGGAGTTCATGCTGATTCCAATCCCTGAACCTGGTAGTCAAAGAGATCGCCTCACCCAGAAAGTCTCATTAGAGGCAACACCGCGCCGCCGCGCTTGACCTCAACCCCGGTTGCGGTAGCACAGTGGAGGCCCCTGCCCGTGGTGCCTGCCATGTCCGTCGACGTCTCCCGTTACCTGCAGCGCCTGCAGCTGGATGCCCCACCACCGCTTACCCTGGCCGGGCTGACCCTGCTGCAGCAGCGCCACAACGCCCTGCTGCCGTTCGAGACCCTGACCAGCCTGCTGCGCGACGCGGTCGCCATCGACCTGGACAGCGTCCAGCACAAGCTGCTGCACGCGCAGCGCGGTGGGTACTGCTTCGAGCTCAATGGCGCGTTCCTGGCCCTGCTGCAGGCCCTGGGTTTCGATGCGCGACCACTGAGCGCGCGGGTGCTGCTGTCGGCTGCAGAGGGCGAGCTGACCGCGCGTACGCACCTGCTGCTGCGGGTGCATCTGCTGGGCGAGGACTGGCTGGTCGATACCGGCTTCGGCAGCCTGACCCCGACCGTGCCACTGCGCCTGCATGAGACCGCAGTCCAGGACACACCGCATGAGCGCTACCGCGTGCAGCGGCTGGAGGATGGCGACTACATGCTCGCCTCTGAGGCCGGTGACGACTGGCGGCCGCTGTACCGTTTCGACCTGCAGCCACCGGCGCCGATCGATAACGAAGTGGGCAACTGGTACGTGTGTACGCATCCGCAGTCGAGCTTCCCTGGCCAACTGCGTGCATCATTGACCGGACCGGATTGGCGACGCACCATCGGCAGCGGCAACTACACCGAATATCGCCCGGGCCATGTGCCGGCCAAGCGCCCGCTGCGTGATGTACAGGACGTGCGCGAGGTGCTGCAGCAGGGCTTCGGCATGCGCCTTCCGGACGATCCGCGATTGGATCCGGCCATCGCCGACTGGCTGCAGCGGTCGCGGGCCGCGTCCGTGTAGCGCCACGCGATGTTCGGCTGCTGACCTCTGGGCTATGGGGTTACGGGCGCCTGCAGGGCGATCCGGTTGCCCTCGCTGTCGCGGATCTCGGCCACCCGCCAGTCCCCGGCCACGTCCGGGCCGAAGCACAGCACCGCGCCAGCCTGAAGGGCACGCTGCAGGCTGTCATCCAGATCGTCCACGCCCAGGTAGATGCGCGGGCCCTGCTCCGACGGCAGGTAGTCCGCGCCGTGCACCAGCGCCATGCTGGCACCCGCGTCCCTATCGTTGAATGGCAGGTACGCCATCCGGCAGTCATGGACGGTGATCGGCGTATCGATGTCCACCTGCAGCCATTGCCGGTAGAACGCCATGGCACGGTCCAGGTCGGCAACGGGAACTTCAACGTGCAGGATGGGATTCTCTGCACAGCACACGATACGGCCACAGGTGGCATGCTGGGCAGCCCGACACCGAGCTGGAACCGCGCATGTCCCTGGCCCATCACCGCCACGCGTTGACCCCGCTCGGCTACCTGCGCGTTGCCATCAACCTCGGCAACCCGGTGCTGGCCCAGGGCGATGCCGATGCACCACGCGGGCCATCGGTGGAACTGGCCACCGCGCTGGCACAGCGGCTGGGTGTGCAGCCCCGCTTCAGTTGCCACGACTCGGCCGCATCGGTGGTGGCAGCGGCGAGCGACGATGCGTGGGACCTGGCCTTCCTGGCGGTGGACCCGGCGCGCGCCGACCGCATTGCCTTCAGCGCGCCCTATGTGGAGATCGAAGGCACCTATCTGGTGCGCGATGACAGTTCGGCACGACGGGTGGCAGACCTTGATCGCGACGGGCTGCGCATCGCAGTGGGCCGCGGCGCCGCCTACGATCTGTTCCTCAGCCGTGAGCTGCGTCAGGCCACGATTGAACGCGCCGATACTTCGGCCGCCGCCATCGCACTTTTCGACCAGCAGCGGCTGGATGCAGCGGCCGGCGTACGCCAACCCCTGCAGGCCTGGGCACAGGCACACCCCGGCCATCGCGTGCTGGCAGATCGTTTCACCGTCATCCAGCAGGCAGTCGCAGCGCCCGTTGCACGGCCCACGGCAGCGTTGCAGGCACTGTTCACGGAAGTGCAGGCGATCAAGGCCGGGCCGCTGCTGGGCGAGGCCTTCGCACGCGCCGGGCAGGCGGTCACGCTGCTGCGCTGACGCGCACGCCACAGCATCGCGCCTGCGCGACGGGCGCTACCCCGCGTCTGCGGCCTGCATGTGCCGCACGTGCTCGGCGGCCTGCGCGTGCAGCCATTCGCGGAAGGCCAGGAAGCCACGGTGGCGTATCGAGCGCTGCGGGTACACCAGCCAATGCGGCCATGCGGTTTTCAGGCGCAGGTCCGACAACGCGACCAGCTGGCCGGAATCCAGCAGCAGCCGCGCCCGCGTGACCCGTCCCAGCGCAACACCAACGCCATCCAGCGCCGCGCGATGGTGGGCCTCGGAATCATCCAGCACCGCCACGTACCGCGCGGGTGGGCGCTGCCCGATCAGCGCGAACCAAGCGCCCCACGCACCGTCGGGGTCCCCCAGTAGCGGCCACTGCGCCAACGGTAGGTGGCCGATGCCGCCCATGCGCTCGATCAGTGCCGGGCTGGCCATCGGCAGCAGCCATTCGTCGAACAATGGTTCGACCACCAGCCCCGGCCATTGTCCGCTGCCCAGCCGCAGCGCCGCATCGAACTGCAGTTGCCTGTCGAAGTCGATCAATCGTTCGCTCGATTGCAGATTGATTTCGATCTGTGGATGCGCCGCCACGAAATTGCCCAGCCGTGGCACCAGCCATGCGCTGGCCATCGACGGCACGGCACTGAGGGTGAGCACATGCTCGGGTCGCGCGGCGTAGGGCTGGAAGGCGTCGTTGATCGCATCCAGATGGGGCCCGACCTGCTCCAGCAGCCGCTGTCCTTCCAGGGTCAAGGCCACACCGCGTGCCTGCCGGATCAGCAGCGGCTGGCCCAGGCGTTCCTCGAGCTGTCGCATCTGATGGCTGAGCGCACTGACCGTCAGGTTCATCGATGCGGCGGCGCGGGACAGGTTGCCCAGTCGTGCGGCAGCGACAAAGCCCTGCAGGGCATGCAGCGGTGGGCGGGACATAAGCCTTGAATTCCTCTCAAGTCGACCTTGCGGAAATGTCGCTTTTTGCGCCCCCATGCTGCCCGTATCGTGCATTCCACTCAAGTGGAGGCACGATCATGAACATCTTCAGCGGTCTGTTGTTCCTGCAGGGTCACGTGACCAACGTTGCCCTCGCTCAGCGCCTGGCCGAACCGGTTCCCGCAGCGCCCGATGCGCGCCAGGCACCGCGGCCGGCCAACGTCCCGGCCACCTCGGGAAGTGTCACCAGCCGCGCTGCAGGTGCTCCGGCAACCACGGCTCCGGATCGATAGCGAGCGCGCGATACGCATCGATGGCTTCGCGCAGTGCGGCCACACCGACCGGCGTGCGCAGGCTTTCCTCTTCCGGCACCTGCGCTGCGGCCCAGTCATGCAGCCGGTCCAGACGCTGGACCATCGCCGCCCGCAGCCACGGCCGCAGCGAATAGGTGCGATAGCCCTGCTGTGCCAGCGCGTGCACAGCCTCGGCCAATGCGGCGTTGGCCCCGCGCACCCATTCGGTGCGCCCACCGGCCTTGTCCTGCACCGTCATCGGTGCCGGCGCACGATGCAGCTTGAAGGGCCGGCGCAACTGCAGTTCCAGGTCACGCGCATCCCGCTCGGATTCGGCCTCGACCAGCGCACCCGCTTCCAGATCGAAGAACTCGAACCAGCGCCGATGCAGCGCACTGATCCGGCCCAGCGGATCGCGCGAGAAACCAATCTTCGCGTAGTCCTCCCAGGCACAGGGAAAGACATAGGCGAACACGCGGCCATCAATGCGGATGTCGGAATCCATCAGCTCACGATGACGATGCCCGCATGTGCGGAACGTGCAGGCGTCGTGCAGGCGGGTGCCCGGCCGGTCAACGTCGCTGCAGCGCTTCCTGTATCGCGGCGGCCACATCGGTGTTGTCGATGTAGCTGCCGTCGTTCAAGCACACATGCTGGCGATAACCTTGGTCGATGCCGCGCACGCGTTTGCCCAGCAGTTCGGCGCCGTTGCCCTTGGCCCACAGTGGCACCAGGCCGTTTGAATGGTTGCCGGTAGGGCGGAAGCTCATGCCCGGCATGCGCCCCCGGCCATGGTTGCGTACCGGCTCGAAGGCCACCTGCTGTGCATCCGGGCCCATCGGCATGCTGTTGTCGTGGTCGGTGGTGACAATCAGCAGGTTGCGCTCCCAGCCACCGTTCTCCTCGATCCACGCCATGACCGCCGACACGGCATCGTTGAACTCGACGGTCTCTTCGATCAGACGGCCAAACTGCGGCTGCCCGGTGCAGGCGCCGTAGTGCCATTCAGTGCCGCAGGCGCTGGTGTGCGCTGCCCAGTCGGTGGCACCGCCTTCAATCATCAGGAACAGGCCCTTACTGGAGCGCTGCTGCAGGAACTGCAGCGCGCCGCGGGTCATCGTCGCCAGGTCCGGCACGCTGTCGATCTTCTTCACTCCCGATGGTGCGCTCGCGTCTTCACCCAGCACCTGCAGCTGGCGCGCCTGCTGCAGGGTGTTGGCCACGCGCGGTACACCGATCAGCGGCCGGTCGGAGGGCATCAGGCCCTGCGCCAGTGCAACGAACTCGGCCTTGCTGCGGATCAACCGCCACGGCCCCGATGGATTTCCGGCAATGGCCGTGCCCGCCTCAAGCTGCTGCCAATCCTGCTGCGACACCCACTCCCACGGGTTCCCGCAGCCCTCGGCCACCGGGCTCTGCGGCCCGTCGACGCAGGCTCGTCCATTGACGCTGTAGCCGGGGCCGCCGGCACCCATCACAAGATCCATGTGGCCCTGGGCCAACATCTGGTGGGAAATCTGGTGATAGCTGTTGCGTGATTCGGCCTGCGCAGCGAAGGCAGCCGGCGTGGCATGCGCGAACGGCACCGAGGTCACCACGCCGGTGGCCATGCCCAGGCGTTTGGCACGCAGGGTGTTGAACTCCACCGGTACACCGTCATTGTCGACGTTGATGGCGTTGTTGTAGGTCTTCACTCCCGAGGACAGCGCCGTGCCGGCCGCCGCGCTGTCGGTGGCTACCGCAGCCAGATACTGATACCCAGCGAAGGGCAGATCCGCCGCAGGCACGGGCGTGGCGTCCCATGCCTTCTGCGCGTCGTAGCCGAGAGTCTGCGCCGCATCGTGCGTAGGCTGGCTGCTGGCGTTGAGCGGGAACGTTGTCACCGCCAGCCGCTGCGGGAAGTCGGCATAGGGGGCGCCCTCGCGGCTGCCGTATTGCCAGTAGGCGGCGGCGTCCCAGGTACCCCAGCCGGCGCCATCATTGATCATCACGATGACGTTGTGCGGCCGTCCCTGCGTCGGTTCCGGCCTGTCGGTGCGTACCTCGTTGTGGCAACCGGCGATGGCAACCAGCGCGGTGAGGAAGGCCGGTCGCAACCAGCGCCCCAGGATCGTTTCTTTCATCAGCAGTTCCGGCAGGAAGGAGGTGATCCGGCTTTAGTTGCTACGTTATATCATTTCAATATTTCAGAAACAGTCATCCAGCGCGGGCGCGCGCCGTTACGCTGTCGCCGTATGCAGTCCATGACTTCTTCCCGTTCCCCTGTTTCATCGATCACGATCGATGCTCTCTCCCTCGAGATCCTCCAGCAGCAGCACGCCGAGCTGCGACGACCGCCGGCCTCGCTGACCAAGCTGATGACGGCCTACACCGCGTATGACCTGCTCGCGCAGTCGGGCGGTTCGTGGTCGGACACGATCGCCATCGATCCGCGCGACGTACACGACGTGGCCGACGATGAAACGCGGATGGGCCTGGTGCCCGGCGAACGCATCGCCCTCGGCAGACTGCTGGAGGGCCTGATGGTGGTTTCCGGCAACGATGCCGCGCTCGCCCTGGCCCGTCACCTGGCTGGATCGCAGGCGGCGTTCGCGCAGCACATGAACAACCACGCGCGGGCGCTGGGCCTGCACGATACGCACTTCATCTCCGCGTCCGGCATCACTACCCCGGGCCATCTGTCGACTGCACGCGACATGGCGATGCTGGCCGCCCACCTGCTTGCCCGCTACCCCGTCCTGCTTGCGATTACCGCACAGCGCAGCTTCGCGCACCGCACCCTGCACAAGGCGAACCAGAACGCCCTGCTCGGCGAAAACGGTGTGGATGGCTTGAAGACCGGTTACACCCAGGCTGCAGGTTTCTGCCTGGCGGCCACCGCCCGTCGCAGGTGCGCTGGGCACGCCCTGCCACTGCGCCTGATCAACGTGGTGCTGGGCGCTGATTCCCGTGCGTCGCGCGATGAGCAGGTGCGGGCGCAGCTTGATGCAGGCTTTGCCCTTGCCGCGGCGGCCGAGGCCCAGCGTGTGTGACGGGCAGACCGGGCAGACACCACAGGCGATGCGCTCTATAGTCCAGCGCCCGAAGGAGTACCCCATTGATGGATCGACGTCTCTTGTGCTGGATGCTTGCGCTGTTCTGCACGTTCGCCGCTGCACTCACCCATGCCGGCGAACTCACTCCTGCCGAGACCGACGCGCTGCAAAAGGATGTGCAATCGCTGCTGTCCACGTTCGCCAGCGGCGATACCGATGCCATGATTGCGCGCACGCATCCCAGCGTGAAGCGGTTTGCCGGCGGCGATGCGGCCTATGCGAAGGCCGCACGCGATGCGATGAAGACACTCGACGACATCGGCGTGAAGGTCATCAGCGATGATGTCGGTGAACCGACCCGCACCTATGCTGCCGGCGACGAGGAAGTCTGCTTCGTGCCACGGACCACGGTGTTCACCGTCGACGCGCAGACGGTGAGAAGCCACGCCTTCATGGTCGCCATCCGGCCGGTGGGCGGTACGCAGTGGCGCTACATCGATGGTGCCGCGATGCAGGCGATGCCCGAGCTGCTGCGACAGCTGTTGCCGGATCTGCAGCCTGACGTGCAACTGCCCCCGGTCAGCGTCGAGCAACTCCAGGTCGCTCCGCGCACATGATTCAGGTGCTGCGCTTGACGATGGCGACGATCACGCGCTCCAGCTCGGCCTCGGCGGCCGCATGTTCCACCGCCCCGGCCGCCACCGCTTCAGACAGGGTTTCGGCGGCACCGAGGATGGCCCAGAGGCCGGTGGCCGGTACGACCTCTCCCGCTGCGAACGGGCCCAGCCACTGCGCGCACTTGTCGATGAAATCCTGCTGATAGCAACGGCGCACCGCACGCAGCTCCGGTGCCCCCGCCAGCGCAGCAAGGATGTCCTGGATCTCGCTGCCCTGCGACAGCACGCAATCGATATAGCCGGAGGCGATGGCATGCGCGCGATCCTTCAGCCGCGCCTTCGCGCTGCCGATGCGCTCATCGAAGACCACGGTCTGCCTCTGGTCGTAGTCGGCATACAGCGCGGCCAGCAAACCGTTGCGGGTTTCGAAGTGGTCGTAGGCCAGCGGTTTGGCAACACCTGCCGCCTCCGCCAAACGCCCCAGCGTCAGCGCATCGGTGCCTTCTTCGCCGACCAGCGCCCACGCCACGTCCAGCAGCTGGCGGGCACGCTGTTCGCGGGTCAGGCGGCGACGGGGCTCGGGCACGGCAGGGCTGGAAGACAAGGGTGATCGTCAGGGCGCAGGGGCTCCGATCTTACGTCCGATGTCCAC
Organism: Stenotrophomonas sp. PA-6-5C; assembly: GCF_021605635.1. Taxonomy (NCBI): domain Bacteria; kingdom Pseudomonadati; phylum Pseudomonadota; class Gammaproteobacteria; order Lysobacterales; family Lysobacteraceae; genus Stenotrophomonas; species Stenotrophomonas sp. PA-6-5C. The sequence goes on along the minus strand of NZ_WKEE01000021.1, from coordinate 61,859 downwards.
CGCCGTCTGCAGATGCGTTTCGGCCATCCCGCTGTCGGCATCCAGCAGCAGCGTGGATGACAGCACCGGCGCTCCGCAGTAATCGAAGATGCCCTGGTCGATCTGGGTCTTCATCGCCTCGCCATAGCCACGCCGGTCGATCATCTGCTGGCCGGCGCCGCCCAGACCCACCAGATGCACCTGCAGCCGCTGCAGCTTCTTTTCCACCTTGCCATCGGCACCTTCGTCGTAGGCCCAGCCCTGGGTGAACACGCGATCGATCCAGCCCTTCAGCAGCGCCGGGAACGACCACCAGTAGAGCGGGTAGACCAGCACGAGCGTGTCGGCCGCATCCAGCCGCGCGTGCTCGGCGGCCACATCGGCCGGCAGCGCTGTGGTTCTACGGAAGAAGGCGTGGTCCTGCGCGTTGAAGCGAGGATCGAATCCTTCAGCCATCAGATCCACGCTGGTGACCGTGTTGCCGGCATTGGCGTTGACGATGGCCTCGCCGATACGTGCCGCTACGGCGTGGGTAAGCGAGGATGGTTCGGGGTGGGCGACAACGATATGGGTGTGCATGAGGGGGGCTCTTGATCTCGTTAGTTTCCAATAGTAACTATCGGACATGCGGGCAACAGCATCACCGATAGGACGCTGTCGCGCGGCTCATGTGAGGCCCCTGCATGCGTGGGAGCCCCTGTCCTCCATGCAGCGTTCACCCTGCCTGCTCCGGACTGCAACGGACGCCCACGTAAGGTCACCGCTCTCCCCCAGCAAAGGTGTCGACGCATGGCCATCAAGACCGCAGAAGACCTGTTCATCCACGAACTGTCCGATATCTACAGCGCCGAAAAGCAGCTCACCAAGGCGCTGCCACGCCTGGCACGCGCTGCCGAAAACCCTGAGCTCAACGCCGCCTTCGAGACGCACCTGGAAGAAACCCAGGGCCAGATCGAACGCATCGACCGGGTTGCCGAGCTGCTGGGCATCCGCCTCAAGCGCATCAAGTGCGCGGCAATGGAAGGCCTGGTAGAGGAAGGAAAGGAAGTGATCGATACCATCGACGAAGGGCCGGTGCGCGACGCCGCCTTGATCGGTGGTGCACAGAAGGTCGAGCACTACGAGATCGCTTCCTACGGCACCATCGCCGCCCTGGCCAAGCAGCTGGGCTACAAGGAGGCACTGCCGCTGCTGCTGGAAACGCTGGAAGAAGAAAAGGCCACTGACGAGAAACTGACCCTGCTGGCCAAGAGTGGTGGCAACGCGCGGGCTGCACAGGCCGCCTGATTCCCTGGCAGACGCATGGCCGATGCCGCCAGGGAGGGCGGCCACGGCCAACAGCAGATCACGCAGATCACAGTTGCGCCTTCGCGCCGAAAGCACACCAGGCAGCCATGGCCTTGATGCCGGAAAGCAGAAACTCTACGCACCACCGCAGCATTCGCACGACAACACACCATGCAAAGCAGCAATGAACGACCCACGCCGCTACCGCGCCTGCTCCTCGTGGAAGACCAGCTCGATCTGGCTGATCTGATGGAACAGGCCCTGACCGACGAAGGCAATGAGATCGCCCACGCCAACAGTGTCTTCGAGGCATTGGGCATGCTCGACAGTGGCCACTTCGATGGCGCTGTGCTGGACGTGGAACTTCGTGACGGCGTGGTGTTTCCCGTTGCCGATCGGCTGCTCGAGCTCGGCATCCCCTACCTTTTCGCTTCGGCGGTATACGACCAGCTGGTGCCGGTCAGGCATCGTCGTGCGCCGTTCCTGGCCAAGCCGTTCCATGTGCAGGGACTGCAGCGCGCGGTACGCGAAGCGCTCGGCAGGATGCCGCCCTCGCCGGCACCGCCCCACTAGCCCGCACGCGCTTACGGCTTGAACAGCCCGTTGAGCTCGGCACCTGACGGGGTGCCCGGCAGTGCGTCGAATGATCCGCTGCCGAGCATCTGCTCCGATGCCCTGAGGAAGCCTGCCCACGCACTGCGGGCCAGCGCACCGCCGACACTGACCCGGCGCACGCCGAGGCCCGCCGCCTGCTGCAGCGTCATCTGCCCGGGCGAACCGATCAGCAGGTTGACCGGTTTGCCAGCGGCCGCACTCACCACGGCGCGGATCTGCTCTGCGCTGCGGATGCCAGGCGCATACAGGCAATCCGCACCCGCCTGCGCATAGGCGCGGATGCGGGCCAATGTATCGTCCAGATCGGGGCGCCCGACAAAGAAGTTTTCCGCGCGCCCCACCAGCATCACGTCATGCCCGCTGTCATCGATGGCACGACGCGCAGCCTGGAGCCGGGCTACGCTGTCTTCGATGCTGCGCAGTGGATGCTCCGCATCGCCGGTGGAATCCTCGATCGACAGGCCGGCCACGCCGGTGTCGATCGCCATCGACACACTCTCGTGCACCGCCTCCGGGCTGCTGCCGAAACCATCTTCGAAGTCGGCGTTCACCGGCAGATCGGTCGCCGTCACCATCATCCTCAGATGGGCGAGGATCTCATTGCGACCCATCGCCCCGTCAGGCTGCCCGTGGGCCCAGGCATGGCCGGAGCTGGTGGTGGCCAGTGCCTGCGCACCCAGCCGCGCCAGCGCGACGGCACTGCCAACATCCCATGGGTTGGGCAGCAGGAAGCAACCGGATGCATGAAGTGCCCTGAAGGCAGCCCGGCGGTTCTGGATCGCGTCGACACTCATCACGGACTCCTGGTTCATACGCCTTCCCACGCTGCCAACAGGGCAACGGTCACTTGGCAGCGGGCTTCACGGCGCCGCCGCCCGGTGCCGCTGTCGTCTGCACCTTCAGCCCCTGCAACACCGCCTTGTCCAACTTCGCCGCCACGCCAACACTGCGCCCGGCAAGGTTGGCCACCTGGTACTGCACCGCTACACCCAGCACCTGGGTCGCCTCGGACAACGTCAACCCATAGGCCTGGCGCAGCCACTGCAGCATGCCCGAGGTCGCAATGCGCAGCGCATCATCACTGGAACCGCCCTGGCCCAGGGTCATGATCTGCGTTGCCGATTCCACCCGCGGCATTGCGATCGCATGCTGCTTCAGCAGCTCGACCTTCACCTCCACATCGAGCGACGTCTCCAGCGCCCACTGCGTGGTTTCGCCATCGCCCTGCAACGCATGCCCGTCACCCAGGTACATCAGCGCGCCGGGCTGCTGCACGGGCAGGTAGACCGTATTGCCTTCGACCACGGCGTTGAAATCCATGTTGCCGCCGAAATCGGCGGTATCGCCGGTGGAGAAGGGTGGATAGCCGAAGCCGGGCGCCAGCGCCAGGCCGCCGAGCATCGGCTTCACCGGCACTTCGAAATGCCGCAGGCCACCACTTGCGCCCTGCGGACGGGCGACGCCCCTGCTGCGGTCCAGTTGCCAGCGCACGGGCTTGCCCAGCCCGCTGGCTTCGGCAGCCACCCGCGGCGTCTTCAAGCGTCCCACCAGGCCATCCAGGCTGTCGGCATGGTCGCGGTTGAGCTTCAGCGAGGTCAGCGTGATCGCCAGCGTATCGCCCGGTTCGGCACCGACCACGAAGAACGGCCCCACCTGCGGATTGCCGAACAGCGCACGGGTAACGCCGTTCTCGTCCACGCCGCCAGAATCCAGCGTGCGGGTCTGCACCGAGTCTCCCGGCCAGATCACCAGCACCGGCGCGCGGTCGGCGCTGAACGTATTGGAATAGTCGGTCGGCGTGAACACATGGCGTTGCGGTGCGGTCGAGGCCCGCGCCGGTACTTTCCAGGCACTGAAGGCGTGGACGGCACGCGCGTCGCGGTTGTTGGTGTCCGGCTGATCGCTCTGTCCCTGCATCCGCGCACCGTCAATGCGCCCATCGAACTGGTAGCGCTGGCCCTGGCTGTCCGTTGCGGTGAACACCATCTGTCCGGCGCTCAGCGTGCCGGTGACCGGGTCGGCATCCAGCCGACCGGCGATACGCCCGCCCTGCACGTCCAGATGCAGGGTCTGGTAGTTCCTGTTGCCCCACAGGTCGGTGGCAACGATCCATTGTTCGGCAGCCAGCGCATTCAAAGGCAGCATTGCCAGCAGAAGTGCGGACAAGCGTGGGGAGATAGGCACGGCGCGAGCATCCTGAACGCCGACATGGCGGGTAGGCGCAGTGTAGGAACGCCATGGCGACCTCCGCAGTGTCGAACGTAATGCGGCCCGGCGATGGCGGCTCGGCATGGGGGATGGTCGGCACGCGCAATTTCCACTATCTAATCTATAGAAAGTCTTCCTATAGAAAGTCTTCCCGCGCCCGTCCACCACGCAACCACGCGGACGAAGGCATTTTTCAAACAATTGTTTTAAACGCCACTAATTTCGCCGAACTGGACAGCATCCTCAGCTTCCGCCAGACTGCCGCCCTTTCCCGTCAATCGGATCCCATGGCGAAGCTGCTGGTCCTGCATGGCCCCAACCTCAACCTGCTCGGCACCCGCGAGCCGGAGGTCTACGGCCACACCACGCTGGCGGACATCGACCAGGCGCTGGTCGCCCAGGCCGCTGCCGCAGGTCATGCGCTGGAGAGCCTGCAGTCCAACGCCGAGCACGTGCTGGTGGATCGTGTGCAGGCCGCGCGCAACGACGGAACCGCCTTCATCCTGATCAACCCGGCCGCCTTCACGCATACCTCGGTTGCCCTGCGCGATGCGCTGGCGGCGGTGGCCGTGCCGTTCATCGAGATCCACCTGTCCAACCCGCATACCCGCGAGCCCTTCCGCCAGCACAGCTATTTCAGCGACAAGGCCGTTGGCGTGGTGTGTGGCTTCGGCGCCGACAGCTACCGCTATGCGATGGACGCGGCATTGGCACGCGTGCAGGCTGCCGCCGCGTCATGAGCCTGTCGCGCGTCCTCGCCAGCGTTGTGCTGTGGGCCGGCCTGTGCGGCGCTGCCGCCGCGTCCGACCGTGAGGCCGAAGGCATCGACTGTGCGCATCCGACCACCACGATGGAGAGCGACCTGTGCGCCTCGGACGTGGCAGCGGCCGCCGACGTCGAACTCAATGCCGTCTACGCCCAGGCACGCAGGCAGCTGCGCACGCCGGCCAACGGCGGCAGCTGCAGCTACTGCGGCAACGCCGAACAGGAACTGGTGCTGGCCCAGCGCGCATGGATGCAGCTGCGCGACCACGACTGCCAGGCGGTGTACGCCCTCAATTCCGACGGCACTGCGCGCAACGGCGCGCAGATGCGCTGCCTGATCACCCTCGCGCGCGACCGCACCCGGCAGCTGCGCGACTTCTACGAACTGCTTTGACCCGAGCGCAACGCGCTTCCCACCACACTGACATCAAAGAGCAAAGAGGCCACCATGGATCTCCGCAAAATCAAGAAGCTGATCGACCTGCTGGAAGAGTCGAACCTGGCTGAAATCGAAATCAAGGAAGGCGAAGAGTCGGTGCGCCTGTCGCGCGCTCCGGTGTCCGGCTACGGCATGATGCAGGCCCAGCCGCAGATGATGATGGCCGCCCCGGCCGTCGCCCAGCCGGCCACCCCGGCAATGCCGATGCAGTCGCCGACCGAAGCCTCCACCGGCGGCACCGCCAAGCCGGGCAACGCACTGCCGGAAGGCCACGTGCTGCGCTCGCCGATGGTCGGCACCTTCTACGCCTCGTCCGCTCCGGACAAGCCGGCGTTCGTCAGCGTGGGCCAGCAGGTCAAGGCCGGCGAGACCCTGGCCATCATCGAAGCGATGAAGATGTTCAACCCGATCGAAGCCGATGCGTCGGGCACCATCGTCGCCATCCTCGGCGAGAACGGCCAGCCGGTGGAATTCGACCAGCCGCTGTTCGTGATCGGCTAAGGGGCGGCTGCCATGCTCGACAAAGTCGTCATCGCCAACCGAGGGGAAATCGCGCTGCGCATCCTGCGCGCGTGCAATACCTTGGGCATCCGCACGGTGGCCGTGCACTCCACGGTCGACCGCAACCTCAAGCACGTGGCCATGGCCGATGAATCGGTCTGCATCGGTCCGGCGCCGTCGGCGGAAAGCTACCTCAACATCCCGGCATTGATCGCTGCGGCCGAGGTCACCGACGCCCAGGCCATCCACCCGGGGTATGGCTTCCTGTCCGAGAACGCCAACTTCGCCGAGCGCGTGGAAGAGTCCGGCTTCATCTTCATCGGCCCGAAGGCAGACACCATCCGCCTGATGGGCGACAAGGTCGAAGCGATCCGCGCCATGAAGTCCGCCGGCGTGCCGTGCGTACCCGGCTCGGGCGGCCCGCTGGGCGACGACATCGTCGCCAACACCAAGATCGCCCGCGAGATCGGCTATCCGGTCATCATCAAGGCGGCCGGTGGCGGCGGTGGCCGTGGCATGCGCGTGGTGCACGCCGAAGCCTCGCTGAAGACCTCCATCGAGACCACCAAGAGCGAGGCCAAGGCCGCGTTCGGCAATGGCGAGGTCTACATGGAAAAGTTCCTGGAGAATCCGCGCCACGTGGAGATCCAGGTGCTGGCCGACGGCCAGGGCAATGCCATCCACCTCGGCGAGCGCGACTGCTCGATGCAGCGTCGTCACCAGAAGGTGGTCGAGGAAGCGCCGGCACCGGGCATCACCACCGAGCAGCGCGAGCAGATCGGCAAGGTGTGCGTGGAAGCCTGCATCCGTATCGGTTACCGCGGCGCCGGCACCTTCGAGTTCCTGTACGAAGACGGCCGCTTCTACTTCATCGAAATGAACACCCGCATCCAGGTGGAGCATCCGGTCACCGAGATGGTCACCGGCATCGACCTGGTCGCCGAACAGCTGAAGATCGCTGCCGGCCAGAAGCTGTCGATCAAGCAGAGCGACGTGGTGCTGACCGGTCATGCGATCGAATGCCGCATCAACGCCGAAGACGCCGAGACCTTCGTGCCGAGCCCGGGCACCATCACCGGCTTCCACGCACCGGGCGGTCCCGGCGTGCGCGTCGATACCCACATCTACAGTGGCTACCGCGTGCCGTCGAACTACGACTCGATGATCGGCAAGCTGATCGTGCACGGTCCGGACCGCGAGACCGCCATCGCCCGCATGCGGGTGGCGCTGAGCGAGATGGTGGTCGATGGCATCAAGACCAACATCGCCCTGCAGCAGCGCATCATGCGCGACAAGGGCTTCCAGGCCGGTGGCCAGAACATCCACTATCTGGAAAAGCGCCTTGCCGAGCGCAAGAGCAAGCCGATCGCGTTGACCTGATCGGCAGCTGCTGTCGCTGCACACGAAAAGGGCGGGGATTTCCCCGCCCTTTTCTGTTTACCGTCTGGTAGCGCCGGGCCATGCCCTGCGATAAGGCAACCCAGCGCACTGCCGCCGGGCATGGCCCGGCGTTACCTTCAACGCTTGTCGGCCACTTCCGCGGGAATCTGCGAGTTCGCCAACGGACGCACGCCGTTCGGCGAGGTCGGATCGACGATCACCATGGTCTCGCTGGAGCCATCCGGCCACACCACCTGGAAGGTGCTGCCGGCCGGCAACGACGAGAACGGCACGCCGCTCTGCGCGCGGTAAACGGCGGCAACCTGGCTGGCACCTGCACGGCGCACGTCTTCCTGTGTCTTCACCGAGGTCAGCTCCACTTTCGACAGACGCCGGTAGCGGTCCTCGTAGGTGTCGATCATCAGCAGGCCTACCGCACCGGCCGAATACGCCACGAACAACACCACCCAGAACCAGAACTTGGCCCCATGCAGGAATCGACGGTAGTTCATCGTCCGTCCCTCGTTCCAATCAATCGCTTGATCCATTCCTTCATTTTCCCCGCACCTTGCCGCGAAACCGCGGCGTCATACACAAAATCACGGAAGTCCTGCGTTCCATCCGGCGAACAGATCCCTCCATTCGCACAAAAACTGTTGACCAGCACACTGTCGGCTCCACAGGGAAGACCGAGTTCGCAGGCCGCAACCCGCCATGCCAGTTCACTGAGCTGTTCTCCGGCGACCATGCCGACGAGCGCCTTGTCGCCGGCCGCGCGCAGGCCCATGCCCGGCGCGATGGCCATATAGGCTTCCGGATCGCGCGAGGTACGCACGCGCTCGACCAGATCACGACGGTACTGCTCGTTGTCGTGCAGCGGCTCACCTTCGGCAAACAGCGCCGCTTCGGCAGCGAGGTTGCCCTGCTGGGCCGCACGACGACGCTCGCCGAGCACCAGCGCCGGCCCCAGCTTGTCGCCGGGTACGAAGCCGCCGCAGCGCTGCACCACCCGCTCGCGCGCCTCCACCATCTCCGGTGCAGCACTCAGGCCAAGGCCGGACAGCACGTTGTTGTCCAGGCGGTAGCCACCCGGATCAACGGCGTACTGCGCGCAGTAGTCATAGACCCGGCTGAGCATCCAGCGCGCCTCATGGTTGCCCTGGTCAGCCTGCACGCGCAGGCGCTGCGCGTAGGCGTACAGATCGGTGGCACCTTCGATGTCGGCGCGGATATCCAGCGGCAGGCCCGAAGGCAGCGCGGTACCACGTTCAAAAGCCGCGAGGCGGCGTGCCAGGGCTTCCGGCATCACCGGTGCCAGCGTCCCCTGCGCATCGCCGGCCTGGACAGCCAGCGGCACATCGACGCGCGCGTCCATGTCCCGGCTGTGGCCATTGGCCCGATAACCGGCCACGCCCAGCACGGCCACGGCCGGCAGGACGAGCAACCAGGTTTTCAGGGTCGGGGCGAAAGCCATCGGCAACGGTCGGTGGTACGGCGCACAGGAAAGCGCCGAGTTTAGCAAGGCCCGTGAGGCCTGTCTGAATCGGCTTCGTTCATCTCAGACGATACGGAGACGCCCTGATGGTCTAGCATGGCCCCCTTTCCCGCGATTGCCCTCACCGCCATGCCGTTCCTGGAACTGACCCTGCGTTGCACCGAAGCCACCCAGCCCCGCTATGAGAATGCGCTGGAGGACATCGGCGCGCTGGCGGTGACCCTGCTGGATGCCGAAGCCGATACCAGCAACGAGCAGGCCATCCTGGAGCCCGGCGTGGGCGAGACCCCGCTGTGGGACACCCTGGTGCTCAGCGCGCTGTTCCCGGCCGACAGCAACGCCCTGCTGCTGCTGGCCGCGCTGGAAGCCTTCGACCCGGAGCTGGACTGGAGCAACGGCAGCTTCCGCGCCGTGGAAGACGAAGACTGGGAGCGCGCGTGGCTGGACCAGTTCCAGCCGATGGACTTCGGCAGCCGCACCTGGATCGTGCCGTGGAACCATGAGCTGCCGGAGGCCGCGCAGGCCGCCGATGCCGCCATCGTGCGCCTCGACCCGGGCCTGGCCTTCGGCTCGGGCACCCACCCGACCACCGCGCTGTGCCTGCGCTGGCTGGACCAGTTGGCCGTCGATGGCCAGCTGCAGGGTCAGCGCGTGCTCGACTTCGGCTGTGGCTCGGGCATTCTCGCCCTGGCCGCGTTGAAGCTCGGTGCCGCCCAGGCCATCGGCGTGGACAACGACCCGCAGGCACTGATCGCCACCGCCGACAATGCCGAACGCAACGGCGAACAGGCCCGCATGCAGGTGTACCTGCCGCAGGACGAACCGGTCGCCACCTATCCGATCGTGGTCGCCAACATCCTGGCCTCCGCGCTGGATGCACTGGCCGAACTGCTGGCCACCCGTGTCGCCACCGGTGGTCGTATCGCCCTGTCGGGCATCCTGCATGGCCAGGAAGGCGAACTGCTGCAGCGCTATGCGGCGTGGTTCGACGACCTGCAGGCCACCCAGGATGGCGACTGGATGCGTATCACCGGCGTACGCCGCGCCTGATCGTGGTTGAATGACCGCTGGATCCGAGCCCGCGCCCTGAGCATGTCCGAGCCGAACCCACCGCGCCGTCCCCTGGCGACGTTCCTGCGCACCGCGCAGGAACGCGATGCCACGCCTGAAGCCACCGGACCGCGCGACCCGGTGGCGACCGATGCAGCGCCGGTGATCGACGACATCGACCCGGCAACGGACATCGTGGCGGCAACAGAAGCAGAATCGCTGGTTGCCGATGATCCGATCATCGAACCGGCCTTCACTGCCACACCCGGCATCGTTGCCACCGCCGCCGATGCGCCCAGCTTCCTCGGCGTGCGCCCGCGGGCGCAGCCAACCCCTCGCTGGCATTGGCTGCTGGTGGCCGCATTGGCGCTGCTGCTGTTGCTGCAGAGCGTGCTTGCCGATCGTGCACGGCTGGCCGCCGATGCCGCCACCCGGCCGTGGATCGGCGCGCTGTGCAACGTGCTGCGCTGCGAACTGCCGGCCTGGCGCGAGCCCACTGCATTCACCATGACCAGCCGTGAAATCCGCCCGCTGCCGGCCCAGGCGGGCGTCCTGCAGATCCAGGCCAGCATCCGCAACGACGCGCGCTGGCCGCAGGCATGGCCGGATCTGCGCCTGTCGCTGTCCGATGCCGATGGTCGTGTGATCGGCACCGGCGTGTTCACACCGGCGCAGTACCTCGGTGAAAACCCCGGGGCGGCCCCGCTTGAACCGGGTCAAAGCGCACGCATCGCCTTCCGCGTGCAGGAGCCTGCCGCATCCACGGTCGCATTCACCTTCGAGTTCCTTTGACCTTGGTCGGACCGTCCGGCCGTGGCAGGTCGGGCACGCTCGCGCTAGACTGACCGCCATCACCTCATCCGGTCCGGCGCCCCGCGTGCATGGACCAACCAGATCGGGAACCCCCTTGAACGCTGTCCTTTCTCGTCCTGACAACAGTCGTGGCGCTGCCCGGCCACCGCTGCGCGAACACGTGGCCCAGTCCGTGCGCCGTTACCTGCGCGACCTCGATGGATGCGATGCGGACGATGTCTACGAGATCGTGCTGCGCGAGATGGAGATTCCACTGTTCGTGGAAGTGCTCAACCACTGCGAAGGCAACCAGAGCCGCGCGGCAGCGATGCTGGGCATCCACCGCGCCACCCTGCGCAAGAAGCTGAAGGAATACGGCATCAGCGCGTAAGCGCAGCACGCCGGGCATGGCCCGGCGCTACCGGTTCCGGGTCCGCCTGGTTCCAGTAGATCCACGCCATGCGTGGATGGCCCTCCGGCGGAATCAGCCGCCGCCGCCCGCCTTCCAGTAGTAACGCACCACATGGAAGAACACCGGCGCGGCGAAGCACACTGAATCCAGCCGATCGAGCATGCCGCCATGGCCCTCGATCATGTTGCCCCAGTCCTTGATGCCGCGGTCGCGCTTGATCGCCGACATCACCAGGCCGCCCCAGAATCCCATCAGGTTGATCAGCAGCGACAGGCCGAACGCCTGCAGCGGCGTGAACGGGGTGATCCACCAGAGCGCGGCACCCAGCGCGCTGGCACAGAGCACGCCACCCACGAAGCCTTCCACCGTCTTCGACGGCGACAGCTTCGGCGCGATCAGGTGCTTGCCCAGCAGCTTGCCCCAGATGTACTGCAGCACGTCCGACGACTGCACCACGATCACCAGGAAGGCGAACAGCAGCACGTTGCGCGCCGGATCGTAGCCTGGCACGCGCAGGTTCAGCAGCAGCGGCACGTGCGAGATGCAGAACACGCAGATCATCAAGCCCCACTGCACCTTCGACGTGCGCTCCAGGTAGTGGGTGGTATCGCCACCGATGGTGGCCAGGATCGGCAGGAACAGGAACGCATATACCGGAATCAACAGCGTGTACATGCCGTACCAGTCGATCCACACCAGGTAGTACTGCCAAGGCAGCACGATGTAGAAGGCAGCCAGCAACGCGTAGTAGTCGCCTGATCGTGTCGGCGCCAGGGTGATGAACTCACGCAGTGCGAACAGCGAGATGATCGCGAACAGTACGATCACGCCGGCGCGTCCGAAGAACAACGCCAGCCCGACCACGATGGCCATCACCCACCACGCGCGGATACGCGAGACCAGGTTGGCGATCACCGCGCTGGGCTTGCCGCGCTGGCGCCAGCGCAGCGTCTCGGCCACCAGCGTGGCCAGCACCAGCACCGCACCCACCCCGGCGAACAGCAGCCCAGTCTGCTGGCCTACGCTGCGCGCGGCCAGATCACCGGACACATCGATCATGAAGCTCATGCGCGGCCTCCGTTCGGGGCCAGAGCCAACAGCGCCTGGCGGCTGCGCGCCAGGAACGCGGCCTTGTCCTCATCGGCCTGCAAGCGCAGCGGCGTACCGAACGTCGCCGTGCACAGCAGCGGCAGCGGCAGGAAACGCCCCTTCGGCATCACCCGCTTGAGGTTGTCGATCCACACCGGCACGAATTCGAGTTCCGGGCGCTGCCGCGCCAGGTGGTAGATGCCGCTCTTGAACGGCAGCAGCGGCTCATCGCCGATGTTGCGCGTGCCTTCCGGAAACAGGATCAACGAACAGCCCTCATCCACCGCGTCACGCAGCACCTGCAGCGGATCCTGATGGCGGTTGCCCGCCTCGCGTTCCACCAGCACGCCATTGAACACCGCGTCGATCAGATAGCGACGCAGACCATCGCGCTGCCAATACTCGGCGGCGGCGACCGGCCGCACCTGGCGCCGCAGTGCCGGCGGCATCGACGACCAGATCAGCACGAAATCACCATGACTGGCGTGGTTGCCGTAGTAGACGCGGTGCTCGCTGGACGGCGCACAGCCGACCCACAGCGCGCGTGCGCCGGTCACTACATGGATGGCCGCACTGCAGGCGCGGGCGATCAGTTCAGCGAACATCGGCACCTCCGGTCACGTCTGCGGCCACAGCACGGCCAGCAGCAGGACAGCGAACTGCAGGAGGGTGGCGGCGTACTGGCGCATCAGCAGGCGACGCATGCCGGTCCAGCGCGTATCCCAGCCACGCGTCGGCGCCTGTGCGTCCCGCCTGCGCAGGCCGGCCGTGTGCAGTGCCTGGTCCACCCGTTGTGCCGCGTCTTCGCCCTGCAGGCCTTCCTGCTGCAACAAGCCCAGCAGGCTGGCATCCAACTGCACCCGCACCGCGTAGTACGCCTGCACGACGCCTGCAACCAGGCTCAACAGCAGCAGGCCAGCGGCGAACATCGCCAGCCCCGGTTCGATGCCCAGCAGCAACAGCGCCACCAGCAGCAGGCCCAGCGACAACGCGGCAGGCAGGCGTCCCTGCCGCAGCAGCAGATGCATCATCGGCAGATCGGGCACAGCGCTCATGCAACGGTCTCCTGCGCGGCAGCGGCCGCGATCGCCTGTAGATGAACGTCATGCAGCACGATGCCCGGCCGCGCAGCGCGCACGATCGCCACCGCTTCAGCCACATCGCGCGCATGGCCGGTGCGCAGCAACCAGGTCGCCACACTGGCCGCGCTGCGCGAATAGCCCAGTGCACAGCACACCAGCACCGGGCCATGGTCGCGCAGGCGTTCGATGGCGTCCGCCGCCGCACGCAGCTGCGCCGCCGATGGCACCACCAGGTCCAGCATCGGCACGCTGGCATACGCTGCCCCTGGCGCGCGACAGGAAAGCTCGGCACAGGTGTCGACCACCCCCACCAGCGGCACCGGCAGTGCAGCACCCGGCAGTCGCCCCAGCCAGACGGTGCCGATGACCGGCACGGGCTGTGGCGCGCGGCGCGTCCACAACCGCGAGTTGATCCACGCGGCAGCGAGGTACGGTGCCAGCAGCCAGCGCGCAGCCATCGTCAACCGGCCATCGGCGCGCTTCTGGAACACCGCCGTGCCCAGCCCGGCATAGGCCAACGACACCAGCAGCAACGACACCATCGGCCACAGCAGCCACAACGCAGCGCCGCGCAGCATCACCACCGGCACCAGCAACAGAGCGGCACCCAGCGCATACAACGCCGCCAGCCGCCAGCGTTTCGGGTCACCCGTGGCCTGCCAGGCGCGCAACGGCGGCGTGCCCTGCTCCGGCCACAGCCACACGCACAACCAGCCGGCCAGCAGCCCGGTGGGAATGTCGATGAAGTGATGCTGGAACGTGGTCAGCACCGAAATGCCGATCAGCAGCGCCCATACATGCAGCAGCAGCCGCCAGGCACCGTGCAGGTACTGCGCGAACTTCACCCACAGCACGATCAGCAGCACGATGTGCAGCGACGGCGCCTGGTTGAAGGGCTTGTCGAAGCCCAGCAACACGTCGAACAACCAGCCGAACACACCGCCGATTTCCGGCCGCTCGAAGCTGAAGCGCAGTGGCCACAGCAGGAAGCAGGCCACCGCGATCACCTGCGCACTGAGCAGGCGCAGCGCGTGCCGGTCCAGCTCCAGCCGGCGCCGGCACAGGAAGAACGAGATCGCATAGAACAGGTCGATCGACCAGTACGGCACGATCGTCCATGGCACGAACGGAATCCGCGTCTCCCAGGCGAACGCCAGCACCGGCAGTTCGGCGTGGCGGCCCGCCATCCAGTTGGCAAAGCCATAACTGGCAAAGAAGAACGGCCCCAGCAGGGCCAGCCACAGCAGGGCGCGCCGCCACGGACGCGTCTCGCTCGGTGATGCGGTTGCCACCAGCGTCGCCATCACGCGATCCGGCGTGCCAGCGATACGGTGAAGATGCCGAAATCATCGATACGCTGGGCCACCTTCTGGAAGCCGGCCAGGCGCACCAGTTCGTCCATCTCGTGCTGGGTACGGCGACGCATCACCCATGCCGCGCCACCACGGTGGCTGGTCAACGCACGCGCGATGAACTCCAGCTGCGGATGCCACGGCTGCCCGGTATAGGCCAGGTAACCGCCCACCGGGACGGTCGCGGCGATGCCCTGCAGCGAACGCAGCACCGCATCGTTGTCCGGAAACAGTTCGTACAGGCCGGATACCACCGCCAGCGTCGGCGCCGGGTCCACCGATGCCAGCTGTGCCGGATCGAACGCATCGCCCTGTTCGAAGCGGGCGATGTCGGCCGCGCCGAGGCGCTCGATCAGGGCCTTGCCCTGGGTCACGTTCAGATCGCTGAAATCACGCAGCACAATGCGGTCGGCCCGTTGTTCACCCTGGCCGAGTGCTTCCAGCACGTAACGGCCATGGCCGGCAGCCACGTCCAGCACGCGCACCGGCGCGCCCTGCCCGCGCAGTCGCTGGGCGGCATCGCGCAGCAGTTCCTGCAGATGCTTGCCGCGCACGCGGATGCCGCGCCAACCGATCGCATCCAGATAGTTGCGGTCGACCATCCGGCCCAGCGGGCCCTTGCCCCGCGCTTCATCACGGTAGATGTAGTCCAGCGTGCTGCCCGAGTCGAAACCGGTCTGCAGGCCCAGCGCGATGCCTTCGGACAGCGTGCCACCGAAGCGCAGGCCACCGCGCACCACGCGCCAGCGCAGGTCGGCCAGGCTGTTGCGCTCCGGCGGCCACGACAGGATCTCCGATTCTTCGAAGGTCGGGCCATGCCGATGCGCATCGCGCCGCGACAGCTCCTGCAGCGGTTCGGCAAAG
This sequence comes from Stenotrophomonas sp. PA-6-5C, assembly GCF_021605635.1. Taxonomy (NCBI): domain Bacteria; kingdom Pseudomonadati; phylum Pseudomonadota; class Gammaproteobacteria; order Lysobacterales; family Lysobacteraceae; genus Stenotrophomonas; species Stenotrophomonas sp. PA-6-5C. Next base: position 46,549 of record NZ_WKEE01000021.1, on the reverse strand, counting down.
CGTGCCTGGATGAAGCTGCGCACGCGAGCCAGTGCCGGTGCACGGTCGCGCTCGCCCAGGGTGTCGTGGAAGAAGCCCGGCAGGTGCACGCGCTCCTTGATCGGGCTGGACAGACGTTCGTAGAAACGGTCCTGCGGGCCGCGATGCACCACGAAGTCCGAACCGGACACCAGCAACTGCACCGGCACGCTGATCGCCTGCGCGTCGGCCACGATGCGGTCGGCCGCTTCGTACAGGCCCAGCAGTACGCGCACCGAGATCGGCCGGGTGATCAGCGGATCGGTGCGGTAGCTTTCCACCCGCGCCGGGTCGTGGGTCAGCCACTGCGGCTTGACGTAGCTGTTGACGAAGAAGTTGCCGCGCAGCTTCTGCATCAGCGCCAGCCCTGCGCGTGCGAACGGCACGTACAGCTTCACCTTGAACGCAGGCGAGGCCATCACCAGTGCGCGCAGGCGCGGCGCGTAATCGTGCACCCAGGTGGCGGCAACCACTGCACCCACGCTCTGCGCGATGACCACGATGTCCTCGATCGCGATGCCGTGCTCGGCACCGATATGGGCGATGAAACTGTCCAGGTCGCGTACCAGCGCCGGGAAGCCCGGTGCGTCGCCGCGCGCGCCGGGCGAGCGGCCATTGCCGCGCGCGTCCCACGCAAAGAAGGCCGTGTCGGGCAGGCCCAGTTCGTCGACCAGATGGGCTACACGGCCGGAGTGTTCATGGCCGCGATGCAGCAGCACGATGGCCTTGGCCGGCGTGGTTGCCGTGGTGCTCGGCCAGTACCGGTAAAACAGCGGTACCTGGTCGAAGCTGTGGAATTCCCGTTCCTGCGCCTGACGCATGCAATCTCCGTATTGGAATGGCGTGTAGCCGTGTTGTGTTTACTGCGGCGAAACCGCCGATTCCTTCAATCCCCGGCGTACGCGGTTGACCATCGTCACCCCGCACAGCACCGCCATCGCAGCGGCCACGCCGCTGACCGTCATCGCACCGCCCCAGCCGAACGCCAGCAGCAGGCCCAGCACACCGATCACGAATGCGCGGTCGCTCTTGCCCATCGGGCCGTCATAGCGGCGACTGGCGCCGACCATCAAGCCCAGCACGCCAGCGTATTCGCTCAGCGCGGCGGCCCAGGCCAGCAGCCACAGTGCCTCCGGGCGCACGCCCGGCACGCTGAGCAGGCTCAGGTACAGCGCCGCGTCGGCGATCACATCGCACAACTCGTTCAGATAAGCGCCCAGCCGCGATTGCTGGCCGAACTCGCGGGCCAGCATGCCGTCGACCGCGTTGAGGGCCATGCGCAGCAGCATCCACAGCGGCAGCGCCAGATACAGTAGCGGCTGCGCGGGGGCGCAGTACCACACTGCGGCAGCCACCAGCAGCGAGACCACAGCGGCAGCCACGGTCACCACGTTGGCGGTGACGCCGATGCGGTACAGGCCGTGTACGGCCGGACGCAGCAGGTCCTGGAAACGTCCTTTCAATGCATAGATCGACACGATCTGAACCCGCTAATCCTTGGCAGTGCGGGCACAGCCTACCCTATCGACAACCGGTTCCGACAAGGGCTGCCGTGTCCAACCTGGTGGGGCGGGCATGGCATCAATCCCTGCCGGGCGTCGAATTTGCCGCCTGCGAGCCCCGCCACCGGCCCCCACCGCCTACAATATCGGCCCCGCTCCGCTGCCGATTGCCCTGTCCCCATGACCGCTGATCTGTTGCCCGTCCGCCGGGCCCTCCTTTCCGTTTCCGACAAGACCGGCCTGGTCGAACTGGCCACCGCGCTGGCTGCACGCGGCGTTGAGCTGCTGTCCACCGGCGGTACCGCCAAGGCGATCCGCGATGCGGGCCTGGCCGTGAAGGACGTGGCCGAGGTCACTGGCTTCCCGGAAATGATGGATGGCCGGGTCAAGACCCTGCATCCGATGGTGCACGGCGGCCTGCTGGGCCGTTCCGGCCTGGATGACGCCGTGATGGCCGAGCACGGCATCGGCGCCATCGATCTGCTGGTGCTGAACCTGTATCCGTTCGAAGCGGTCACCGCCAAGGCCGACTGCACCCTGGCCGATGCGGTGGAGAACATCGACATCGGCGGTCCGGCGATGCTGCGCTCGGCGGCCAAGAACTTCGCCCGCGTGGCGGTGGCTACCGACCCGTCGCAGTACGCCGAACTGCTGGCCTCGCTCGACGCCAACGATGGCCAGCTGTCGGCCGGCACCCGTTTCGCTTTCTCGGTAGCCGCGTTCAACCGCGTCGCCCAGTACGACGCGGCGATCAGCAACTACCTGTCTGCCGTCACCGCCACCGACGCTGCCGTGCCGGCGCGTGCCGAGTACCCGGCGCAGATGAATTCCACCTTCGTGAAGGTGATGGACCTGCGCTACGGCGAGAACCCGCACCAGAGTGGCGCGTTCTACCGCGACCTGCATCCGGTGCCGGGCACGCTGGCCACCTTCCAGCAGCTGCAGGGCAAGGAACTGAGCTACAACAACCTGGCCGATGCCGATGCGGCATGGGAATGCGTGCGCCAGTTCGATGCGCCGGCCTGTGTCATCGTCAAGCATGCCAACCCGTGCGGCGTGGCCGTTGGTGCCGGCAATGGCGATGCCTACGAACTGGCCTATGCCACCGACCCGACCAGCGCTTTCGGCGGCATCATCGCCTTCAACAAGCCGCTCGACGCTGCGACTGCGCAGGTGATCCTCGACCGCCAGTTCGTGGAAGTACTGATCGCCCCGGATTACGAACCGGCCGCGCTGGAATACGCGCAGAAGAAGGCCAACGTGCGCGTGCTGCGCATCCCGCACGGCGATGGCCTCAACAACTTCGACAACAAGCGTGTGGGCTCCGGCCTGCTGCTGCAGTCGTCGGACAACCGCGGCATGACCCGCGACGAACTGAAGGTGGTCAGCACGCTGGCGCCGACCGACAAGCAGTTCACCGACCTGCTGTTCGCCTGGAAGGTCGCCAAGTTCGTGAAGTCCAACGCGATCGTCTATGCCAAGGACAACCGCACCATCGGTGTGGGTGCCGGCCAGATGAGCCGTGTGTATTCCGCGCGCATCGCCGGCATCAAGGCGGCCGATGCGAACCTGGTGGTCGAGGGTTCGGTGATGGCCTCCGATGCGTTCTTCCCGTTCCGCGATGGCATCGACGCTGCAGCCGCGGCCGGCATCAAGGCGGTGATCCAGCCGGGCGGATCGATGCGCGACGCGGAAGTCATCGCCGCCGCCGACGAGCACGGCCTGGCCATGGTGTTCACCGGCGTTCGCCACTTCCGCCACTGATTATCGGAGCGACACGGATGTCTGCAGTCTCCTTGAAACCGCTCGCCGTGCTCGCCTTCATTGGCACCACCCTGCTGGCCGGCTGCAAGCCGGCCGCCGAACCCGCATCGGCCCCGCAGGCAGATGCGGCAAAGGCCGCCCCCAGCGCACCGGCCACCCATGTCAGCCGCACCGCGCAGCTGCAGTCATTCCTGACCGGGCGCTACGGCAAGGACGCCAAGCTGTCGGGGGAGTGGCGCGGCACCTGGACCCAGGAAGGCGAAACCCGTCCCGTGGACTGGCAGGTCTGCGCGGAGCAGCCGGTGGTGACCGGCGACAGCTGGCAGCAGCTGCTGGCAGTGTGCGGTGCGCTGGCCGATGGCGCGCACATCGACCCGGGAACCATCGACTTCTTCGTGCTGCATCCCAAGGGCGAAGGCTTCGAAGTCGTGAGCGAACTGACCGGCGCGCGCTTCGGCAGTGGCGGTCAGCCCGGCAGCGCCAGCATCATCCGCGCTGGCAGCGATTTCTACGGCTTCCGCGTCGAAGATGGCTGGTTCGGCCAGGGCTTCTCGCTGCTCTCGCAGTCACTGATCCTGCCGGGGCCAAAGGGACTGGTCGCCACCGGCAACGTGCGCAGCCACATCGACAACGACGCCCAGTACGAATGCGAGAACGTCGACGCGGCCGCCGACCCCGACACTGCCGAGGACTGCCGCACCCGTCGCTTCAGCATCGACTTCGCGCTGCGCTTCGATGACAGCGATCGCAACGCGCGCGTCTGGCCGCTGCTGATCGAGGAAACCGGCAGCACCTGCGGTGGCAAGCAGGTACGGCAGGAACATCGCTTCACCCTGGACCCGAAGTCCTGGACCTACTCCTTCCCCGAGTCGCTGCAACGCGAAGGCTGCGAGTGAACCACGCGCGCCGCCGGGGATATCGACCTTCCCTTCCCACGCAATCTGGAATCTCGTGATGAACGTACTTGTCATCGGCTCTGGCGGCCGCGAACACGCCCTGGCATGGAAGCTGGCCCAGTCCTCCCGTGTCACTGAAGTGCTCGTAGCGCCCGGCAATGCCGGCACCGCCAACGAAGACAAGTGCCGCAACGTTGCGGTGAAAGTCACCGACATCGATGGCCTGCTCGCCCTGGCCCAGGCCGAAGGCGTAGCGCTGACCGTGGTCGGCCCGGAAGTGCCGCTGGTGGCCGGCGTGGTCGACCGCTTCCGCGCCGCCGGCCTGCGCATCTTCGGGCCGACGGCTGCCGCCGCGCAGCTGGAAGGCAGCAAGGCCTACGCCAAGGACTTCCTGGCCCGCCACAACATCCCCACCGCGTTCTATTCCGTGCACACCGAGGTGGATGCGGCACTGGCCTACCTGCGCGAGAAGGGCGCGCCGATCGTGGTCAAGGCCGACGGCCTGGCCGCCGGCAAGGGCGTGATCGTGGCGATGACGCTGGCCGAAGCCGAAGACGCCGTGCGTGACATGCTCTCGGGCAACGCCTTCGGCGATGCCGGTGCGCGCGTGGTGATCGAGGAATTCCTCGACGGCGAGGAAGCCAGCTTCATTTCGATGGTCGACGGCGTGCATGCATTGCCGATGGCCACCTCGCAGGATCACAAGCGCGTCGGCGACGGCGACACCGGCCCGAACACCGGCGGCATGGGTGCGTACTCGCCGGCCCCGGTGGTGACACCTGAAGTGCATGCACGGGTGATGCGCGAAGTGGTCAACCCGACCGTGCAGGGCATGATTGCCGACGGCATCCCATTCACCGGCTTCCTCTACGCGGGCCTGATGATCGATGCCGGCGGCGCGCCGAAGGTGATCGAGTTCAACGTGCGTTTCGGCGACCCGGAAACGCAGCCGGTGATGCTGCGCCTGCAGTCGGACCTGGTGGAGCTGGTGGAAGCGGCGATCGATGGCCGCCTGGACCAGGTCGACGCGCAGTGGGATCCGCGCCCGTCACTGGGCGTGGTGCTGGCGGCCAAGCCATACCCGGAAACGCCGATCATCGGTGAGGTGATCTCCGGCCTGGATGAGGTGCCGGCAACGGCCAAGGTTTTCCATGCCGGCACGACGCTGGACGCGCAGGGCCAGGTGCTCAGCGCCGGCGGCCGCGTGCTGTGCGTGGCGGCACTGGGTGACAGCGTGCGCGATGCGCAGGCGAACGCGTATGCGGGTGTGGCGAAGGTGAGCTGGGCCAACGAGTTCCACCGTACCGACATCGGCTGGCGGGCGATCGCGCGGGAGGGTTGAGGCCCGCGCGGCATCAGTACATCCACGCATGACGTGGATGTACTGGATCTTGCCGCATCCACGCATGGGGTGATCTACGGTGTGATTCGTTCATGCAGGGTGTGCCCCGTAGTAGATCCAAGCCATGCGTGGATGAAAGGCCCACCAACAGAAAAGGCCCGGCAATGCCGGGCCTTTCCATTACTCAAACGCCTCGCCGCCTTACGCGGTGAACAGCGCCTTCATCTTCTTCAGCGCGTTCGCTTCGACCTGGCGGATACGCTCGGCCGACACACCGTACTCGTCTGCCAGCTCCTGCAGCGTCACCTTGCTGTCCGCATCCAGCCAGCGGCGGCGGATGATGTCGCGCGAACGCGCATCCAGCTCGGCCAGGCCTTCGCGCAGCAGCTGCATCTGGTTGTCTTCGCTGTCCTCGCGCTCGTAGGCCATCGACGGATCTTCGTCATTGGCCACCAGATACGCAGCCGGCGACGGCGGTGCATGGTCGTTGTCTTCGTCGGTCGGCGCATCGAAACCGATATCGCGGCCGGACAGGCGCGACTCCATTTCCAGCACCTCGCGCTCGGACACGTTCAGGTCCTTGGCCACCGCGGTGACTTCGGCGGCATTCATCCAGCCCAGGCGCTTCTTCGACTTGCGCAGGTTGAAGAACAGCTTGCGCTGCGCCTTGGTCGTGGCGACCTTGACGATGCGCCAGTTCTTCAGGATGAACTCGTGCATCTCGGCACGGATCCAATGCACGGCGAAGGACACCAGGCGCACGCCCATGTCGGGGTCGAAGCGCTTGACCGCCTTCATCAGGCCGATGTTGCCTTCCTGGATCAGGTCGCCGAGCGCAAGGCCGTAGCCGTTGTAGCCGCGGGCCACGTGCACCACGAAGCGCAGGTGCGAATGCACCAGCTCACGGGCAGCGTCCAGATCGTTGCCGTCGCGGAAGCGACGGGCCAGGTCCTGTTCGTTATCGACCGACAGCACCGGGATCTGGTGCACGGCACCGATATAGGCGTCCAGCGAACCGAGCGCACTGGGAATCGGCAGATTGTTTGCCACAAGGGCAGTAGAGGTGTTCTGGCTCATAGGCACCCATCTTAGCAGTCGGGGAATTGGACTGCTAAAGGAGGAAAAAGTTCCAGCATTCCACTGATGAAACACTGGTCCCAAACAGAGCCTTACCGTAACGCGATTTGATGACAGTGGCGAGCGCGCTTTTCGGGATACACAATCCCTTGGAATTCAACCCACTAGCCCGGAAAGCACGGCCATTCCGGGTCAAAGGGAGCTGAACAGGCGGCAGTTTCGCCCATGAAACGCCGGGAAGCGTTGCCCGCCGTTCAGCCCGATGGCGCCAGCGACGCCCGCGGCGGCAGCGACCAGTCGATCGGGGCCTGCCCGCGGCGCTGCAGGTACTCGTTGGCCATCGAAAAATGACGGCAGCCGAGGAAGCCGCGGCGGGCCGACAGCGGCGAGGGATGCGGCGATTTCAGCACGCGGTGGCGGCCAGTATCGATCACCTTGCCCTTCTGCTGCGCGTAGGCGCCCCAAAGCATGAACACCAGGCCCTCGCGCTCGCGGTTGAGCACGTCCACCACGTGGTCGGTGAAGCCTTCCCATCCACGCCCCTGATGGGCACCGGCCTTGCCCTCTTCCACCGTCAACACGGCGTTGAGCAGCAGCACGCCGCGCTGTGCCCAGGGAATCAGGCAGCCGTGGTCGGGGCGCGGGATGGCGAGGTCACCCTCGATTTCCTTGTAGATGTTCAACAGCGACGGCGGCACCGGCACGCCCGGCTGCACCGAGAAACTCAGGCCGTGGGCCTGGCCGCGGCCGTGGTACGGGTCCTGGCCGAGGATGACCACTTTCACCTGATCGAACGGGGTGGCATCGAACGCGGCGAAGATCTGCGGGCCGGGCGGGAACACCGCCGCACCGCTGGCCTTGCGCTGCCGCAGGAAGCTGGACAGCTCGCGCATCTGCGGCTGCAGCAGGTAGTCGCCCACACGCTGTTTCCAGCTCGGTTCCAGCTGGATCGCCGGGGTGTCCACTACTTCATCGATCATCGCAACAGGGGTCCATCATTCAGTCGGGCCAGCCGCAGCTGGAACAGCACCTTGGTGATCAGCAGGCGCTCTTCGATCGGCTTCAGCACCAGGTCGTTGGCGCCAGCCTGCAGCAGGCCGGTCTGGTTGTGCGGATTGCCATCGCCGGTCATCACCAGCAACGGCAGGCGGCGCTTGCCGTAGCCGAAGTCCACGCGCACGCGCTGCACCACGTCGCGGCCGCTCAGCTCTCCCTTCAGGGTCACGTCGGTCAGCACCAGGTCGATGCGATGGCGGCTGCGACCCAGCGATTCGGCGGTCAGCAGGGTGAACGCCTCTTCGGCGCTGACCACATGCATCACGTTGAGCTGCTGGCGCTCGAGCATGCGCTTGGTCGCCTCGGCCACCACACGGCTGTCCTCGATGTAGAGGATGGTCGCGCCGGGAATGGTCTGCGGCTGCACGTAGCCGCGCACGAACGTCGCCAGGGCCTCGTGGCCCAGCGATTTGTCGAAGTAATCGGTGACGTACTCGGTGAAACGGCGCTGCTCCAGGTGCTGCTGGGCGTCGCCGGAGACCACGATCACCGGCACATAGGCCTGTCCGGCGGCTTCGCGCACCATCCGTGCCAGCGCCAGCCCGTCGCCATCGCGCAGGGTCAGCGAGGTGGTCACCAGATCAACCGGGCCCTGCGCCAGCGCATGCTGGGCGTCTTCGATGCTGTCGCAGCCGATCACCTCCACGCCCGGCAGATCGCGCTGCAGGACGTCGGCGATCAGCTTGCGCACCAGCTTGGAACCGTCAACCACCATCACCCGCGTCGCGGGCCCTTCAAGGTGCTTCAGCGCTTGCGGTTGCATGCCGGTCTCAGGTGTCGGTCGGGCGGGTCTGGCGGAGGAAGTGGCCGGTCACCAGCCATGCACCCAGCCAGCCCAGCAACAAGGTGCCGAGCAGTACCAGGCTGCCATGCAGCAGGTCCAGGCCATGCAGCACGAACGGGCTGCCGTAGCTGCGCGACAGCTCGGCCAGCGGCGCGCGCAGGGCGGCACCGGCAATGCCGATCAGGCCCAGTGCGACCGCGCCGGCGCCCAGGCCATACCAGGCGCCCAGGTACAGGAACGGGCGGCGGATGAAACCATCGCTGGCGCCGAGCAGCTGCAGTACGCCGATTTCCTCGCGGCGGGCCTGGATGTCCAGGCGCACGGTGTTGCCGACCACCAGCGCAGCACCGACGCCGAGCAGCACCGACAGCACCTGCACCAGCCGCGCGCCGAACGCGAGCCATGCATCCAGGCGCTGGCGCCACAACGCGTCATGCTGGACCAGGTCCGCCCCGGGCAGGCTTTCCAGCGCGCGTGCCAGCCGCGCATCGTCCTGGCCCTGGCCGGGGGTGATCACCAGCAGCGAGGGCAGCGGGTTGTCATTGAGTGCGTCGATGGCCTCGCCGAGACCGGCCTGGCGCAGTTCCTCCAGGCCCTGCTCCGGCGTGCGCACGGTGACGCTGGCAACATCCGGGCGATCGCGTAGTTCACCGGCCAGGCGCAGCGCACCGGGGCCGTCGACGTCGGCCTTCAGGAAGACGTTGATGTCGCGCGACTGCTGCACGCTGCCGGCAAACTGCTTGAGGTTGTCCAGCGCGATCGACAGGCCCAGCGGCAGCGCCAGGGCCAGCGCCATGACCATCACGGTCAGCAGCGTCGCCCACGGTTTGCGGCAGGCGCGGCCGAGGCTGAACACCACGCTGTGCACGTGATGCTGGAACCACACGCCCAGGCGCGACGGCGCAGCGGCTTCGGTGTTTTCGTTCTTGGCCATGGTTACTCCGCCAGATCCTGCGGCGAGATGTCGTCCACCAGCCGGCCGTGGTCGAGGATCAGCACGCGCTTGCGCATGTGGCGCAGCAGCGGCAGGTCATGGCTGACCACCAGCACGCTGGTGCCGCGCGCGGGCAGCTCGGCGAAGAGGGACATGATTTCCGCCGCCAGGGTCGGGTCGAGGTTGCCGGTCGGCTCGTCGGCCACCAGCAGCTTGGGCTCGCCGACGATGGCACGGGCAATGCCGACGCGCTGCTGCTCACCGGCCGACAGCTGCGAGGGCAGCGCCTTCTCGCGGTGGCCCAGGCCCATGCGCTCGAGCACCGAACGGACGCGCTTGTTGATGTCGCCACGGCGGGTGCCGCGCAGGATCAGCGGCAGGGCCACGTTCTCGGCAATGGAGCGGTCCATCAGCAGGCGGTGGTCCTGGTAGACCGCGCCGACCGCGCGTCGATGCCGCGGCACATCGCCGCCGCGCACCTTCAGCAGGTTGCGCTCGTCGAACATCACCGCGCCGCGGCTGGGCCGCTCGTCGAGGTGGATCAACTTGAGCAGGGTGCTCTTGCCCGCCCCGGAGTGACCGGTGACGAACAGCATTTCGCCCGGCGCGACCTCGAAGCTGACATCGGTCAGGGCTTCGTGGCCACCGGCGTACTGTTTGCTGACATTGTCGAAGCGCAGGACACTCATGCCCCGATTATGCAGGACCGGCGCGACAGATCGGTAGCGCCGGGCCGCAGGGTGGGTGCCGACCGTTGGTCGGCACACCCTTGATGCCACCCGACCAACGGTCGGGTGCTACCGGATCAGCTGCCCGACAGCATCCGGCGGATCTTGCGGCCGATACGGGTCAGGAACGAGTCGCCGGCGTCGGCGCTGGTGCGCACCGGCTTGGCCACCACCTGCACCGGGGTGACCGGGCTGGCGCCGTTGCCGGCGTTGCTTGCCACGCCCTCTGCACCCTCGACCGGACGGCCGTGGCGACGACGACGACGCTTGCGCGGCTTGCGCTCGCCATCCACCGCACCTTCCGGCGCAGCCTCAGCGCGCGGCGGACGCGGGGCCTGCACGGCAGCGGCTTCAGCCGTCACCGCACCCTCGACTGCGGCGGCAGCAACCTGCTCGCCTTCCACACGCGGCTTGCGCGGGCCACGCGGACGGCGCTCGCCGCTGCGCTCGCCATCACGGCCACCACGCCCGGCGCCAGCACCGCTGCCGGAACGACCGCCACTGCGGCCACCGCCACGACGCTCTTCCTCGGCGGCACGCGCTTCGCGTGCTTCGCGGAAGATCTGGCCGACGCTTTCGTTCTCGTCGCCTTCCTCACCCGGTGCCGGGGCGGCACGCTCCGGGCGCGGCAGCGAGGTCAGGATCTCGCTGGTGACCGCTTCGACCGGGATCTTCTGTTCGATGTAGGCCTCGATGTCCGGCAGGCCCATCGCGTAGCGCTCGCAGGCGAAGCTGATGGCATCGCCTTCCTCGCCCAGGCGGGCGGTACGGCCGATGCGGTGCACGTAGTCTTCGGCGTCGAACGGCAGGTCGTAGTTGTAGACGTACTTGATGCCGTCGATGTGCAGGCCGCGGGCGGCCACGTCGGTCGCCACCAGGATTTCCAGCTGGCCCTTCTGGAAGCGGTTGAGCAGGCTCTCACGCTTCTTCTGCGGCACGTCGCCGGACAGCACGCCGACGCGGTAGCCGGCACGTTCCAGCGAACGGGCAACGCGCTCGACGAACACCTTGGTATTGACGAAGACCATGGTGCGCGCGCCTTCGCTGCGCGACAGCAGGCCCAGCAGCAGCGGGATCTTCTCTTCGTCGGCCGGGAAGTAGATGCGCTGGCGCACGCGCGCGGCGGTGATGGTCTCGGCTTCGACCACCAGCTTCTGCGGCTCGTTCATGTGCTCATAGGCCAGCTCGAGCACGCGGTGGCTCAAGGTGGCGCTGAACAGCAGGGTCTGGCGGGTGGAGCGCTCCGGCATGCGGCGCAGCAGGAAGCGGATGTCCTTGATGAAGCCCAGGTCGAACATGCGGTCGGCTTCGTCCAGCACGCAGATCTCGCAGGCATGCAGCGAGACCACCTTGTGCTGCTTGACGTAGTCGATCAGGCGGCCGGGGGTGGCGATGATCACGTCCACGCCCTGCTGCAGGATCTCGCGCTGCTTGTCGTAATCCACGCCACCGTAGACCAGCGCGAAGCGCAGGCCGAGGTCGGAGCCGAACTTGACCGCATCCTTGTGGATCTGGATGGCCAGTTCGCGGGTCGGGGCGAGGATCAGCGCGCGCGGATCTTCCGGCTTGCGATCGGCCAGCGCCGGGCGCGTCAGCAGGCGGTTCACGACAGCGACCAGGAAGGCCAGCGTCTTGCCGGTGCCGGTCTGGGCCTGGCCGGCGACGTCGCCACCGGGCAGCGCGACCGGCAGGGTCAGCGCCTGGATGGGCGTGCAGCGGGTGAATCCGGCTCCTTCAAGACCGGCCTGCAGGGCCGGATGCAGATCGAAGGAAGAAAAAGTCAAATCGGTCAGCGGTTTGTCGCTCATGTGTCCGTCTTGGTATGGCCACGCGCCTGCGGGCGGCGGCACTGAAATCTGTCTGGGGCTCCGTCGCAAACTGCGGCCCCTGCGGCGGGTCGGGCTGGCCGGGACCCCTCGGGTCCGCGCGCCGCACAATGCCCCAGTTTACCGCACTCGGGCCGGCAAACCGGAATCAGGCGTCTCAGAGTCTAGGGAGACGCACCTCTTCACCCCGCAGTACCGCGCTTGAACAGCGGCCCATGCGCCCATGGCCTACCGCGCCAGCACCCCCATTTCAGCCATGGACAGTGAAATCGGACACATACCGTGCTCAACCCCGATCACGATACGCTGGGTTCCAGCCAGCATCTGTCCGCGCCCTGCGATAGGGGTACACTGCCGGCCGTGAGCGTCCAGGCATCCCGCCGAACGCACCGTGGCAGTCCGCCGCGAGGCAACGACGAGGGTCACGCCACCGGGCATGGCCCAGTTCACCCACCTCCGGCCTGGCCGGGTGCAATCCAAGACGAGAAACCAAGATGAGCGACAAGGTTGTACACGTCGGCGATGCCGACTTTGATAGCGCCGTACTGAATTCCAAGGAACCGGTGCTGGTCGATTTCTGGGCCGAATGGTGTGGCCCCTGCAAGATGATCGCCCCGGCACTGGACGAACTGGCCGATGCCTACCAGGGCCGCGCCAAGATCGCCAAGGTCAACGTGGACAACAACCGCGCGCTGGCCGCCAAGTACCACGTGCGCTCGATTCCCTACCTGGTCGTCTTCAAGGATGGCGAGAAGGTCGGCGAGCAGATTGGTGCCGTTGGCAAGGCCCAGCTGGCCGGCCTGCTGGACAAGGCCCTGGCCTGATCCTGCGGGTGACCGGCAGCCGTTTTCCACGGCTGCCGGGCGGGCGCCCCGGCGCCTGACTGAATACCGTATCCGGCGACCCTTGCGTGGCGCCGCGGGCCGATGATAGTGTCGGCATATCCGGCCGCGTTCGCGTGCCGCATCTTCTGGACGCAGTTTCTTCCAGACCCATTCCCAATGTTCGCCGCCCCAGCCGGGCGCTCGCACCTTCAAGCGAGGAATAACGCTCTTGTCCGATAACACTTCCGAAACCGGTAGCGCCGATGCGCCCGCCGAAAAGCGCGTGCGCAAAGCCCGCGTAACCAAGGCTGCCGCTCCGGCCGCCGCCGAAACCAGCGCTCCGGCGCAGCCTGCCCTGCCGCTGGCAGCCGCACCCGAAGCGCCGGCACCGGCCGCAGCGCCTTCCGCGCCGAGCGCACCCGCCGCCGAGGCCCCTGCCAGCAGTGGCGGTGGCGAAGGTGGTGAGGGCCGCGAATCCGGCCAGCCGCGGCAGTCGCAGCAGAACAACCAGGGCGGCGGCCAGAACCAGAACCCCTACAACCAGGGCGGCCAGCAGGGCCAGCAGGGCCAGGGCAACCGCCGTGACCGTTTCCGCAACCGCCGCGACCGTGATCGCAATGGCGGCGGCGGTGGCAACGGCGGTCGCTTCCGCGACGACGGCATGCCCAACGACAACGGTGAACAGCAGCCGTTCGTACCGCGTCCGCACGCCAACGTGCCCGAGGGCTTCCCGGTCTATTCGCTGAGCGACCTCAAGCGCATGCCGGCCCAGAAGCTGCTGGATATCGCCGAGCAGCTGCAGATTTCCGAAGGCGTGGCCCGTGCCCGCAAGCAGGACGTGATCTTCGCGCTGCTGAAGGTGCTGACCCGCCACGGTGACGGCGTGGCCGCCGACGGTGTGCTGGAAATCCTGCCGGACGGCTTCGGCTTCCTGCGCGCGGCCGAAGCCAGCTACCTGGCCGGCCCGGACGATACCTACATCTCGCCCAGCCAGATCCGCCGCTTCAACCTGCGCACCGGCGACCACCTGTCCGGCCGCATCCGCTTCCCGAAGGACGGCGAGCGCTACTTCGCGCTGTCGATCGTGGACACCATCAACGGTGAGCCGCTGGAAGCGTCGAAGAACAAGGTGCTGTTCGAGAACCTGACCCCCCTGTTCCCGCGCCGCCGCTTCACCCTGGAGCGCGGCAACGGTTCCTCGGAAGACATCACCGGTCGCATCCTCGACCTGATGGCACCGCAGGGCAAGGGCCAGCGTTCGCTCATCGTTTCCCAGCCGAAGGCCGGCAAGACGATGATGATGCAGCAGGTCGCCACGGCCATCACCACCAACCATCCGGACGTGCACCTGATCGTGCTGCTGATCGATGAGCGCCCGGAAGAAGTGACCGAAATGCAGCGCACCGTGCGCGGCGAAGTCATCAGCTCGACCTTCGATGAGCCGGCCGCACGCCACGTACAGGTTGCCGAAATGGTGATCGAGCGCGCCAAGCGCCTGGTCGAGCACAAGAAGGACGTGGTGATCCTGCTCGACTCGATCACCCGCCTGGCACGCGCCTACAACAACGTGGTGCCCAGCTCCGGCAAGGTGCTGACCGGTGGTGTGGACGCCAACGCCCTGCACCGTCCGAAGCGCTTCTTCGGTGCCGCACGCAACGTGGAAGAAGGCGGCAGCCTGACCATCATCGCCACCGCGCTGGTCGATACCGGCTCGAAGATGGACGAGGTGATCTACGAAGAGTTCAAGGGCACCGGCAACAGCGAAGTGCACCTGAGCCGCCGCATCTCTGAAAAGCGCGTGTTCCCGGCCATCGACATCAACCGCTCGGGCACCCGTCGCGAAGACCTGCTGATCGAACCGGAACTGCTGCAGAAGATCTGGATCCTGCGCAAGCTGCTGCATCCGATGGATGAAATGACGGCAATGGAATTCCTGCTGGACAAGATGAAGAACACCAAGTCCAACGACGAGTTCTTCGGTTCGATGAAGCGCTGATCGCGCGGCATTGATGCACTACGAAAAGGCCCCGCTATGCGGGGCTTTTTCTTTGGAAGGCGTCAGGACAAACGGCTTCACTTCGCGGTCCGGAGTTTTGGCGATAATCTGCGGGACAAATGCCTGACTCTCCGCCCCGACCGCGCTGGCCGGGCCGCCGATTCCCGCTGTTGCCCCATCCGGAGAATCCGGCGGGTCCAGCCCTGCCCGATCCTTCAACCGCATGCGCACACTGTCCCCCCGGCTCAACCTGGGCAAGCTGATCCTTGCCCTGGCCCTGCTCAGCGCCGTCATCGCCCTGGCCAATACGCTGCTTGCCAGCTATCGCGTGCAGCGCGACCAGCTGGTGGGAAACACTCTGGAAGCCAACCGCGTGTATGCCACCAAGCTGGCCGAGACCACGCAGAATTTCCTGCTGGCCGCGCAGCAGCAGCTGGCCTACGCCGCCACCCGGCTTGGCAACAGCGACATGGATCCGGCCCAGGCGCAGGATGAGGCCAGCCGTCTGCAACTGCAGTCCAGCAGCTTCAATTCTTCGCTGGTCGTGGCCAGCGATGGGCGGGTGATCGCGACCTCGCCGCAGAGCCTGCAGCTGCAGGGCGAGATCCTGCGCAGCGCTGGCAGCAAGGCGGCGCTCGAGCGGCGCGAGCCGATGATCAGCGATCCCTACCAGTCGGCCACCGGCAAGCTGCTGATCTCGATCTCGCACCCGGTGTTCGACCGCAGCGGCCAGTACCGCGGTTATGTCAGCGGCACCCTGTACCTGCGCCAGCGCAGCGCCCTCAACACCCTGCTGGGTACGCACTACTACCGCGACGGTTCCTACCTGTACGTGGTGGATCGCCATGGCCGCCTGATCTACCACATCAATCCCAAGGAAGTGGGTACCTACGCGCTGAACAACCCGGCGGTGAAAGAGGTGATGCGCGGCCAGCGCGGTGCGCAGCAGGTGCGCAACAACCACCAGGTGGCGATGCTGGCCGGCTACGCGCCTGTCGCGGCGACCGGCTGGGGCATCGTCGCGCAGCGCCCGACCGAGGCGACGCTGCAGCCGCTGTCACGGCTGATGTCGGCGGTGATCTGGAATGCCATTCCGCTGGGCGTGTTGTCGCTGCTGATCACCTGGTGGTTCGCACGGCGCATTTCGCTGCCGCTGTGGCAGCTGGCGCGCAACGTGCAGGATGGCGAAGACACCGGCAATGCGATCAGCCACGTCAATGGCATCCGAGCCTGGTACTTCGAAGTGGCGCAGCTGAAACAGGCCGTGCTGTACAGCTTCAGTGCGCTGCAGGATCGGATCGGCACGCTCAACCGGGCCAGCCGCACCGATCCGCTGACCGGCCTGCTCAACCGTCGCGGACTGCAGCAGGCGCTCGACGCACTGCAGGCGCAGGGCCTGCCGTTTGCGATCCTGACGCTGGATATCGACCGCTTCAAATCGATCAACGACAGCCACGGTCACGACGTCGGTGATGCGGCCATCGTGCATATCGCCGAACAGATGCGCCGCCATTCGCGCGAGACCGACGTGCTGTGCCGCGCCGGCGGTGAGGAGTTCCTGGTGCTGCTGCCGGGCGTTGGCGTCGAAGCGGCCCGGCAGGCCGGCGAGCGCCTGCGCCAGGCCATCGCCGACGAGCCCTTCGCCCCGGTGGGCACGATCACCGTGTCCTTGGGCGTGGCCCACTTCCCCAGTTTCCACACGGATCCGGAGCAGGCACTGCGCCTGGCCGACAAAGCCCTGTACCTGGCCAAGGAACAGGGCCGCAACCGGGTCGTGGTGTACCCGCACGCCGATTGAGCACCTCGATTCAAGCGGGATGCGCCGCGACAGAGCCGGCGCATCCCGCAATGACGCATCAGCCCAGCGGGGTCAGCAGGCGCGGGCCTTCCTGCGCGCGACCGACCATGTACACACCGCCTTCGGGCAGCAGGTCGGTGCCGGCCACCCGGGTTTCCTCGCCGGTCTTCCACGGCGCCAGCTGGCGCGGGCCCGGAATGTAGGCGGCCCAGCGCCCGTAGCGCTCGCGCGAATCCTCGAAGGCGAATCGCACCGGTACGCGCACGGTCCAGAAGTCGCGATCCTTTGCCTCGCCAGTGGTGGGCGGGGTGAACGTCCAACGCTTCGCGTTCCTGACGCTGGCCTTGGCCAGGATATCGCGCAGCTGGCTCATCACGCGCGCGGTGCCAACCACAGTCAGATTGGTCTGCTCGGCGATCACATCAGCCACCGTGCCATCACGGCCGACCTTGACCATCAACATGACCGTGCCCTCGCCCTGCAGGGTCAACGCCTGCGGCGGGTACTCCGGCGCGCGCAGTCTGTCGCTGGTCACCTTGTCGGTGCTGACCTCGCGCTCGCCACCTGCTTTGCTGAAATTGGCATCGACCAGGCGCACCCGCATGCTGCCTTCGTCCGGGTTGTCGGCGATCAGCCGCAGGCGCACCGCCGTGCGTGCCTGCACGGGCTTGCCATCGACCAGCACCGGTTCGAAACGCCAGCCCTGCACGGCGTTGTCCACGAAACCGGCAATAGCCGCATCGACTTTTTCGCGACGGTCGAGCTGGAACCCTTCAACCTCGCCTTCGCGGCCGATGTCGATGACGCCGCTGAGGGTCATGCTGGCCTCGGCCTGCCTGCGAACCTCGCGCGCGGTCTGCGCAGCGGCGGTATCGATCAGCACCGCACCGCCAGACACCGCAAGGGCCAGCGCGAGGAAAAGAGAAGAACGCATCACAGCCACTCCTTGTGCATGAAAACGATGAAGTCTGACGCCCGCGCCGATGCAACCTGGGGTCGGTTGGCTAACATCACTGCTCGGCAAGCAGGGTCAACAGACGCAGCCCGCGGGTGGCGCTGTCGACCATGTACACGCCGCCGGCCGGCAACAGGTCGCTGCCGACCTGCGCGGCGTCCTCGGTGGTGCGCCACGGGGCCTGCTGGCGCGGGCCGGGAATGTAGGCCTGCCAGCGCCCGTAGGGGCTGGGCGGTTGCCTGCTGCCCTTCTCGCTCAGCGCGAAGGTGACCGGCACGCGCACGGTCCAGAACGCCAGGCCTTTGTCCTCACCGGAGGTCGGCGGCGTGAACGTCCACTTGCGGGCCTCGCTGATGCTGGCCTTGGCCAGCATGTCGCGCATCTTCTTCATTACGTGTTCGGGTGCGACCACGCCCATGTTCACCTGTTCGGCGACGACATCGGCAACCGCACCGTCACGCTCGACCTTGACCAGCAGCATCACCTCGCCCTGTGCACCGACGCGGAAAGCCGCTTCCGGATAGCGCGGAGGCCGCATCTGCTCGGCGGTCACCGCATCGGTGGCCTTGTCGTCATATTCGCTGAAGTCCACGCTGGTCATGCGCACTTCCGTGTTGCCGTCGGCCCCGGGCCGGCCCAGCAGACGCACGCGCAACGGTGCATGTTTCGCCACGGGCCTGCCGTCCACCAGGGTGGGTTCGAACTGCCACTTGCGGATCGTGCCGTCCACGAACGCAGCGATGGCAGGCGTGATCGATGCCTGCTGGTCGAGTACGAGGCCGCTGACCGCGCCATCTGCGGCGACATCGATGTTGCCGGTCAAGACCATGCTGGCTTCGGCGGTGGCACGCACCGCGCGCGTGCTCTGCGCTGCGGCATCAGTGCTGAGCAGGGAGCCAGCCGTGCCGGTCGCAAGCGCGAAGGCGAGAAACAGCGGAGAACGCATCATGGCCCGATCCTTGGTGATGAGAGTTCCGAGATTACCCCAGTTCGCCGCCGTCGGCACAGCCGATCACGCCAACCGCTGCGCAGCCGAATAGGGTGGCGTGTCCGGATAATCACCCGCCGCAAAGCGCGCCTGCAGTCCCTGCCACCAGGCGGGGTCGAACAGATGCCGATAGTGCTCGCGCACTGCTGCCAGCTCCTGCGCCGGCAACCCCATGAAAGGCCCGAACCGCTCCGGGAATACATCGCGCGGGCCGACATGGAACCAGGGCTCGTCGGCCATCGCTTCTTCGGCGGAGCGTGGCGTGGGCCAGGCACGGAACACGCAGTCGCTGACCAGGCACAACTCGTCGTAGTCGTAGAACACGGCACGGCCGTGGCGCGACACGCCGAAGTTTTTCGGCAGCATGTCGCCGGGGAAGATATTGTTGCGTGCCATGTCGGTGATCGCCTGCGCGTAGTCGAGTACGGCTGCACGCACGGCCTCGCCGGCCTGCTCGCGCAGGTAGAGGTTCAGTGGCCGGAAGCGCCGCTGCACGTAGCACAACGCGATCTCCACCTCGTCGCCATCCACGCGCACGCTCTGCGCGCACTGCTGCAGCAGTTCGTCCAGCAACGCCGGGGCAAAGCGTCCGCGCGGGAAGCGCAGGTGCCGGTAGGGCTGTGCATCGAGCAGGCGGCCGACGCGATCGAGGTTGAACACCAGCGCGTACTTTTCCTCCACCTGCTGCCGCGACATCGCCTTGGGCCAGGCGAAGCGGTCGCGGATCAGCTTGAACACCAACGGGTAGCTGGGCAGGGTGAACACCGCCATGACCATGCCCGGCGTGCCTTCGGCATGCGCCAGGCGCTCGTTCGGGTGTTCATTGAAGTGGCGGAAGAACGTCCGGTAGCGCTCGGTCTTGCCCTGCTTGGCGCGTCCGAGCACGGTGTAGATCTCGTCGATCGGCTTGCCCGGCAAAAGGCTGCGCAGGAACACCACGGCATCACCAACGGTGGCCAGGTTGGCCTGGAAATAGCTGCGTGACACGCCGAACAGGTGGGCCACATCGCGGCGCCGGGTCAGCACGGCATCGGCGCGCAGGCCCTGGTCGTCGTTGACCAGCGCGATCACGCAAGGCGAGAAACGGTGTTCGCCGAACACGCGCCCGACCAGATAGGCGCGACGCTCGCGGTAGAACACGGTATCGAGCAGTTCGATGCTGCGTACTGGCGTGTCGCCCCAGTGCGCCAGATCATCCTGCAGGCGCACGGCGATGGCGGCGGCACAGCGCAGCTGGTGCGCATACGGAACATCGAAGCGGTAGTCGGCCAGCACCCGCTGCAGCGCCTCCACCGGCCGCGTCGGCGAGACGGCATAGGTATGCCGCGCCACCGGATGGGTGATCGCATCGGAGGGCTCGACGTCAAAAGCGATGAACTCCACTTCCGGATCCACGCCGCGGATGGCGAACAGCCGCCGCGACAGGGTGTTGTAGAAGGTCTTGTACAGCTCGGCATCGATCAGGCCCTGCAGCAGGGCGCTGTAGTGCGCGTGCACCTGCAGCCACAGCGCGCGTTCGCTGATGGCGTCACCGGCCAGCCGTCGCAGCGCATCCATCTGCTCGGCGATGCACTGGTCGTAGAGGGCGATGCGCTCCACCGCATCGTGGCGCGCCGCTGCCCAGTCGCGCTGCTGGAAACGCACGCGGGCACGCGCCGAGATCGCGGCGAATCGCGCGTGGTAGTCCTCGAAGCCATCACGGATCGCATCAGCGATGCGCGGTGCAAGTTCGGCGGAAATGACAGCGGGCGGCATGTACGGCTCACGACGGAGAACCGATGCCACCATACGCTGGCGTGGGGTCGCTTGTGTAGAGCCGAAGGCCGCTGCCCTTGCGGCAGCCTTCGGCTCTACAGCAATCCTCCCGGCTCAGATCGCCAGTTCGGCCTCCACGTCCTGCACCTTGCGCCGCGCCAGGGCGAGGTTGGACTTGGTCCGGTCCAGCACGATGTAGAAGAACAGTCCCTTCTTCTTCGCCACCGGGCGCATGATGTGATACGCCTTGCCGAGCGAGATCAGGATGTCCTCGATGCCATCGTTGAGGTTGAGCGAGGCGGCGGTTTTCATCTTCGCGCGGATCACTTCGGTATTGCCGGCCGCAGCCACTTCCATGTCCATGCCCGAACCGGCTTCACCCAGCAGCATTCCGCTCTCGTAGTCGACCAGCGCCACGGCCTGCGCGCCATCGATGCCCATCAGTGCAGTCAACGAATCATTCAATCCAGCCACGTTGCACCCCTCTCAATGTTGGTTCGAGCCCCTCGTTCCCCTGCGGCCGGGCTCACGATCCGCTGAGTTCGGTCAGGATCGCCTGACCACATTCCCTGCTCTGCCACAGCACCTGACCAATCACGCTGCGCTGGTCGCAGGCCGCCATCAGCAGCAGCGGCGCTCGTCCCTCCGCCTGGATGGCCAGCATCAGCACCTTGCCGCCGGCGGCCTCCAGCATCAGCGTCTGCAGATCGCCCAGTGCCAGCTCGCGCCCCACCGCCGCGGCGAGGGCCAGCATCGCGCTGGTCATCGCCGCCAGTCGCTCGCCGCGCCCCTCCGCACCGGCGCTGACCAGGGCAAAGCCATCGACACTGGCGAGCACCACGGTCCGTACCCCTTCCACCCGTTGCTGCAGGTCCTGCAGCAACGGCTGCAGGCGCTCGCGCTGCTGCGCGTCCGGCAACGGCGCGCCTTGTCCATCAGCCATGTGCGGCCACCAGTGCATGCGCTTCCATTTCGCTCATCAGTACGTCCATCAGCAGCAGTCCTTGTTCGCGATCACGCGCATCCACTGCCAGCAACGGCAGCGGCTGGCCATCGAGCCGGGCGCGATCGGCCCAGTCATCCAGTGCCGCTGCCGGCACCTGGTCAAGATGGGTCACCGCCACCACCAGCGCCAATGCCGGACCGAACGGGCGCAGCACCTGCAGGTAGGCGTCCAGCTCGGCGGCCACGCCGGCCCGGCGCGCATCCAGCAGCAGCACGGCACCGCGCGCGCCCTGCAGCAGGATCGGCCACAGGAAATCAAAGCGCTGCTGGCCGGGCGTGCCATACAGGCGCAGCCTTTCGCCGTTGGGCAGGTCGATATCGGCGTAGTCCAGCGCCACCGTGGTCGACGCCTTGTCCGCCCCCGCGCGGTCGCTGTTGGCTACGTCGGTGTCGACCACTGCACCGGCGGCGATGCTGCGTACCAAGGTCGATTTGCCGCTGCCCATGCCACCGAGCACCACCACCTTGTGCTCACGCATCGCGGTCACTCCCGCGCAGCGTGCGCCACAGGCGTGCGAGCAGGCTGGTGTCGGCAGTGCTGGCACGTGCACCCGCCAGCGGTGCGGCAGGCGCGGCCTGCAGCTGTGCATAGCCACACAGGTAGGCGGCGTGGATGAAATCGCGCACGGCGGCGGCGGGAAGATCCAGCAGCATCGCGCATTCGTCCACCGTGCAGGCACGCTTGAGCAGCAGCGAACACAGGCGGAAGCCATCGTGATCGTGGCCGAGCACGCGGAAATCCGGCCAGCGCAGCAGCTTCACCGAGGCCCCGCGCAGGCGCTCATCCAACGCCTGCCAGTGGCGGCTGCGCTGTGCCCATTGCCACAGCAGCGGACGCAGCGGCAGTCGCGTGCGGTCACCCGCCAGTGCCTGCAGCTGTGCCGGCTGCAATGCGTCCAGGTACAGATGCTCGAAGCCCTGTGCCAGCCGTTCCACCAGCACCGTGGCCGGCTCGCGCAGCAACACCGCCTGGTCCTGTTCCAGATCCAGCAGCAACAGTGGTTCTGCGCCCTCGCCCAACAGCGCCTGCCCCTGCCGCAATGGCAGGCGCTCGCGCAGCAGACGGGTGATCGCGTGTGCGCCGTCCGCCAGGCGGATCGGTGTCGCTGCCGTACCGGCCTGCATGCCGCGCAGTGCGCGTCCTATCGCGCCATCATCCAATACGTCCTGGCCACCATCGCCTTCGCGCAACTGGCCACCCAGGTCTTCGATCCAGCAGTGCAGCCGCGGGCGCTGCTGGCGCATGCGCAGTGCCGCGTTGCGCAGCGCCGGTGTATCGCGGATCACCAGCAGGTCGCAGTCGTCCAGGTCCTGGCTGCGGCGGATCTGCCCGTCGGGCAACGCCGAGGCCAATCGCAGCCGCTGCAGCAGGGCCTGTTCGCCCTGGATATCGGTTCCCACTACGAGCACGCGTGCCATCCGTGTTCCCCGTGCGACCACCTCCCCGGCGGTCTCGCATCGCCAAGGCTAGGCCATGGCTTGCCGCCATCGTCGTGATCGACTGCTCATATTGGTGGCAGTGGCAAACACGCACGCATCCGTTCTGCGACGGCCATCGCGGGCAAGTTTCATGCCGCTTTGACGGCATTCCGACAGACGACGGATTTCACGGTTCCGGGCCCGAGTGGACCTACGCCACGGGCGGGGTCAGATCCCTCTGCGGTGCACAGGGATCCGACCCCGGCCCGCAAAAAAGAAACCCGCGCCGGAGCGCGGGTTTCACGGTCACAACCGGGCAGCGATGGATCAGCCGCGCAGCTGCTCCAGCGCGGCGTTGAAGGTCGCGCTCGGACGCATCGCGGCAGCGGCCTTGGCCACGTCCGGACGGTAGTAGCCACCGATGTCCACGGCCTTGCCCTGCACCGCGATCAGCTCGTCAACGATCTTCTGCTCGTTGTCGGCCAGCGCCTTCGCCAACGGAGCGAAGCGTGCCTGCAATGCGGCGTCTTCGTTCTGCGCGGCCAGCGCCTGCGCCCAGTACAGGGCGATGTAGAAGTGGCTGCCACGGTTGTCGATGCCACCGAGCTTGCGCGACGGCGACTTGTCGTTGTCCAGGAACTGACCGTTGGCCTCGTCCAGCGCCTTGGCCAGCACGCGGGCAGCGGCGTTGTCGTAGCGGTTGCCCAGGTGCTCCAGCGACGCGGCCAGGGCCAGGAATTCACCCAGCGAATCCCAACGCAGGTAATCCTCTTCGACGAACTGCTGCACGTGCTTCGGGGCCGAACCACCGGCACCGGTCTCGAACAGGCCGCCACCGGCCATCAGCGGCACGATCGACAGCATCTTGGCGCTGGTGCCCAGTTCCATGATCGGGAACAGGTCGGTGAGGTAATCACGCAGCACGTTGCCGGTCACCGAAATGGTGTCCTCGCCCTTGCGGATGCGGGCCAGCGAGAAGGCGGTCGCTTCCACCGGCGGCAGGATGCGGATGTCCAGGCCGTTGGTGTCGTGGTCCTTCAGGTAGGTCTCGACCTTGGCGATGACCTGCGCGTCGTGGGCGCGGGCGGCGTCCAGCCAGAACACGGCCGGGGTGCTGCTCAGGCGGGCGCGTTCGACGGCCAGCTTGACCCAGTCCTGGATCGGCGCGTCCTTGGTCTGGCACATGCGCCAGATGTCGCCCGCTTCCACGGCGTGTTCGAACACCACGTTGCCGGCGTCGTCGGTGACCTTGACCACGCCGTCGGCAGCGATCTGGAAGGTCTTGTCGTGCGAGCCGTACTCTTCAGCCTTCTGCGCCATCAGGCCGACGTTGGGCACCGAGCCCATGGTGGCCGGGTTGAAGGCACCGTTGCTGCGGCAGTCGTCGATGACCGCCTGGTACACGCCGGCATAGCAGCGGTCCGGAATGACCGCCTTGGTGTCCTGCAGCTTGCCTTCGGCGTTCCACATCTTGCCGGAGTCGCGGATCATCGCCGGCATCGATGCGTCGACGATCACATCGCTCGGCACGTGCAGGTTGGTGATGCCCTTGTCGGAGTTGACCATGGCCACGCCCGGGCGCTGTGCGTACTCGGCAGCCAGGTCGGCTTCGATGGCGGTGCGGGTGGCTTCGGGCAGCGACGGCAGGCGTGCGGCCAGGTCACCGATGCCGTTGTTGGCATCGAAACCGGCCTGCTTGAGCACGTCGGCGTGCTTGGCCAGCACGTCCTTGTAGAACTCGTTGACCGCCACGCCGAACATGATCGGGTCGGAGACCTTCATCATGGTCGCCTTCAGGTGCAGCGAGAACAGCACGCCCTGGGCCTTGGCATCGGCGATCTGCTCGCCGATGAAAGCGGCCAGTGCCTTGCGGCTCATCACCGCGGCGTCGACGATCTCGCCGGCCTTGACCGCGGTCTTTTCCTTCAGCACGACGGTGCTGCCGTCCGTGCCGTGGAAGGTGATCTTCAGCGAACCGGCGTTGGCCAGCGTGGCCGACTTCTCGCTGCCGTAGAAATCACCGGCGGCCATGTGCGCGACGTGCGACTTCGAATCGGACGCCCAGGCGCCCATGCGGTGCGGATGCTTGCGGGCGTAGTTCTTCACCGACAGCGGCGCGCGCCGATCGGAGTTGCCTTCGCGCAGCACCGGATTCACTGCACTGCCCTTGACCTTGTCGTAGCGCGCCTTGTAGTCGCGCTGCTGGTCGTCAGCCGGAGTTTCCGGATAATCCGGCAGCGGATAACCCTGGTCCTGCAGTTCCTTGATGGCCGCCTTCAGCTGCGGCACCGAGGCGGAGATGTTCGGCAGCTTGATGATGTTGGCGTCGGGGGTGGTCGCCAGCTGGCCCAGCTCGGCCAGGTCATCGTTGACCTTCTGCGCATCGCTCAGCAGTTCCGGGAACAGCGACAGGATGCGGCCGGACAGCGAGATGTCACGGGTTTCCACCGCGATGCCGGCGGTGGAGGTATAGGCGTCGACGATCGGCAGCAGCGACTGGGTGGCCAGGAACGGTGCTTCGTCGGTCAGCGTGTAGAGGATCTTGGACATGGGGGACTTGGACTCTGTAGCAGTGCTCAGGGGAAGGCCGGCGCCAGCGCCGGGCCACGTGCAACCGTGTCGCTTTCCCCCGCCGCCGTCAGGGTGGGCGCGCGCCGGGGAAACCCCTGCATTGTCGCGTTTTCAGCCGCGCGGGGCAAAGCCGCGCCATACGCGGCGGTACTGCGCCCCGGCAACGCTGTGATCCATCCACGCATGCCGTGGACGGATGCACCACGTGCCAAGCGTCAGTAGATCCACGCCATGCGTGGATGTAGCCTTCGCGGAAAGCCACAAACAAAAAAGGACGCAGCCTCGCGGCTGCGTCCATCGTGAGTCCAACCGGGAGAGAGTCGGCGGGACTTACTTGACCTCGAACTCCTGCGGCGTTCCGGCCGCCTTGCCATCGACAATGACTTCGGCGCGGTACTTGCCGGCCGGCCAGCCATTGGCATTCTTGAAGGTGATGTTGGTGGTCTCTGCACCGCTGGTGTTCAGGGTCGCGTTCTGCTCACCGGCCACCTGGCCATCCTGGTAGGTCAGCTTGGCGCCGACGGTGACATTGTTGGCCGCGCCATCTGTCTTCACCGAGACGATGACATCGTCCTTCGGTGCGAACAGGGCTGCCGTGGTTACCGACTTGTCAGCAGCAGCAGACTTGCCGACGGTGACGGCCGACACCGCAACGGCCGATGCAGCCATGGGCGGCGGCGCACCGGTCATCGGCGCGGGCGCCTCTGCCGGCGTGGTTGCCGCCGGAGCCGCGTTGTTGTCTGCGGTTTCTTCCTTCTTCTTGCAGCCCACCAGGGCGACACTGCCCAGCAGCGCGGCCAGCAGGGCATTCTGAAGCGGGGTCGTCTTGATCATTCGGGGTTCCTCACAGGGATTGTCGGACGGCGATTGGATCGCCGGCATTACTTCGGCGGCAGTTTCAGGGTCTGGCCCGGGAAGATCTTGTCCGGGTCGTCGAGCACATCGCGGTTGGCTTCGAAGATCTTCTTCCAGGCGTTGGCATCGCCCAGGTGCTGCTTGGCGATCTTCGACAGCGAATCCCCCTTCTGCACGGTGTAGGTACCACCGCTGACCACCTCGGCGGTACTGTCCACCGAGGCACTGACGCCGGAGAAGTCCGCCTTGGGGACCTGCTGGGCGGTACTGTCGACGCTGCCACTGACGCCGGAGAAATCGGCTTTCTTCTCGGTACTCATCCACACACTCCCGTCTGTATGACTACATGGCTGGCACGGTGTCATAGAGGTTGTTAAATGGGGATGGTGCCGATGTGAAGCCGCACCCCGGGGCGGCTGAACAATCGAGGCGGAACGCCCCCGATGGGCTCGCCGGGCATGGCCCGGCGCTGCCCGTGACAGGGCGGCCCGACGGTAGCGCCGGCCGCTGGCCGGCGGCTCTGGATCAGGCCGCTGCACTCGCCGGGCATGGCCCGGCGCTACCTGTAGCCGCCTGCGGCGGTTACTGGCGCAGTTCGCGGTAGGTCGCGGCCGGGGCGGCGATGCCGTGGCTGGCGCGCCACGGGTTGATGTCCAGGCCACCGCGGCGGGTATAGCGGGCTTCCACTTCCAGCCACTGCGGCCGGCAGCGCGCCGACACCTCGCTGAAGATGCGCTCGACGCACTGCTCGTGGAACTCGGCGTGCTCGCGGTAGCTGACCAGGTAGCGCAGCAGGCCGGCACGATCGATCTGCGGGCCGCGATAACGCAGGCTGACGGTGGCCCAGTCCGGCTGGCCGGTGACCGGGCAGTTGGACTTCAGCAGGGCCGAGACCAGGGTCTCCTCCACCAGCACGTCGGCATGGGCCGACAGGTAGTCCGCCTGCGGCGGGCCATAGCAGTCGATGTCCACGTCAAGACCGTCGATCAACTCGCCCAGCGGAGACTCGCGCAGCGCCGGCAGGCCGAACGTGACCTGGACCGGGGCACCGGCGCAGGCCGAAAGGTCGGCGACGAGGCGCTCGCGCAGGGCTTCGGCGCTGTCCAGACGGGTGCTGTTGAGCGAGTTCAGATACAGCTTGAACGACTTCGACTCGATCAGCCGCGGCGAGGTGCACGGCACCTGCACGGTGGCGACGGCGACCTGCGGTTTGCCACGCGGGTCGAGCCAGCTCAGCTCGAAGGCGTGCCAGCGGTCGTGGCCGACGAACGGCAGCGCGGTCTCGTCGAGACCGATCTCGGCGCGGGCGCCGACGCGGGGGATGGGAAACAGCAGGCCGGGATCGTACTGCGACGGGTAACTGACCTCGCGACCGAGGCTGGAATCCTGTGGGGTGTTCATGCTGCTTATTGTATCGCGCGCAGGGCCGGCCTTCGGCCGGGTCGGCCAACGGCGGAGCCCCTCCGTGGTGGGTTGGTTGGTCGCGTACAGCCGGGATTCTGGGGTTGGCCGGGCGGGGAGGCTGGGCAGGGGGCGCTGCAAGTACGTCCATGTAAGCTCGGTCGCCGCATCCATGCGGCTCACGCCCCTGCCCAGCCTCCCCGCCCGACCTCTGACAGTTTCCTGCGCGCGGCCGCCACCACGGGAAAGATCAGAAAAATCAAAATCAAAAGCCGATGCTTCAGACGTTCATGACGTCCGCCGTGTCGACCAAGGTCGACACCTACCAGAGCAGGATGTCGTTCCGACAGCAGCAGGAAACTGTCGAAGGCGGGGTGGGTCCGGTGGCAGGGGCGTGAGCGCCATGGATGGCGCGACCGAGGCTACATGGACGTACTTGCGCCGTCCCCTGCCACCGGATCCACTCCGCCATCCCACGGATAGCCCGCTCTTGCTGTTGCTCCGGCTGTTGCCGTTGCCTCGGCGAGTGCAGGGCTGCAAGCCCTGCCGGTAACCCTCACCCCGCCGGGGTGCCGGCACCATGCAGATAATCCAGGCTAACCTGCAGCAGCGCGCGGAATCCGACATCCAGCGCCTTCTCATCCAGCAGGAACTTCGGCGAATGATTGGCCGGCGCCGTCGCCGGGTCGATCCCCACGCTGGTCGAGCCGACGAAGAAGAACATGCCCGGCACTTCCTTCGCGTACAGCGAGAAATCCTCCGCGCCCATCTGCAGCGGCGGTTCGTACACGTTGTCCTTGCCCACCACCGCCTGCAGGCTCGGCAGCATCTTCGCGGTCAACGCCGGGTCGTTCACCGTGGCCGGGTTGCCTTCCGATTCGTAGATGTCGGTCACCGCCTTGGCCCCGTGCGCGGCAGCCGTGTGATCGGCCACGTTGCGCAGGTCGGCGAAGATCTGCTGGCGCATGCCTTCATCGAAGGTGCGGATGGTGCCGACCATCTCCACTTCATCGGGAATGATGTTGTAGCGGATGCCGCCGTTGATCGCGCCGAAGGTCAGCACCGCCGGCTGCTTGGAGAGGTTGGCGCGGCGGCTGACGATGGTCTGTGCGGTGCCGATCAGATCGGCAGTGGCAACAATCGGGTCGACGCCGTTCCACGGTGCCGAGCCATGCGTCTGGCGGCCGATCACCTTGATGCCGAAACGATCGGATGCGGCCATCAGCGGGCCACCGCGCACCGCGATCTGCCCTGCCTGCACGCTGGAGAACACATGCAGGCCGAATACCGCCTCGGGCTTGAAGTCGGCAAACAGGCCTTCCTTCAGCATCAGCGCAGCACCGCCCTCTTCCGGCGGCGGCGCGCCTTCCTCGGAGGGCTGGAAGATCAGCATCACCTGGCCCGGCAGGTCCTTCTTCATCGCCACCAGCGCTTCAGCCACGCCCAACAGGGTGGCGGTGTGCGCGTCATGGCCACAGGCGTGCATCACGCCCACGGTCTGCCCGCGGTACTGCGCGGTGGCTTTTGACGCGAATGGCAAGCCGGTCTGCTCGGTCACCGGCAGTGCGTCCATGTCGGCACGCAGGGCGATCTTCGGGCCGGGCTTGCCGCCTTCGATGATCGCCACCACGCCATGGTGGGCGATGCCGGTCTTCGGCTTCAGGCCCATCGCGCGCAGGCGCTTGGCGACCTCGGCGGAGGTGCGCTCCTCGCGGTTGGACAGCTCCGGGTGCTGATGGAAATCGCGTCGCCATTCAACCACCTTGGCCTGCAGGCGCTGCGCGGCGGAGGTCACTTCCGGGCGCTGGGCGTCCTCGGCATGGGCAAGGGCCGGCAGGGCCAGCAGCAGGGCGGACAGCAGCAACGAAGGGCGCATCTCGATCTCCACGGAAGGGGTCTGCACCTGAATGTAGGGCAACCTCGCCGCTACGGGAACCTCCACCTTCGCCCACTGGTCTGAGCGCCCGTCCCATCCGTCATGCAGGAAACCCGGTGGGCCACAGGTATGCTTTGCGCATTGCCACCCGGGGTGCCGCCCCGTCCAGCCCTCTTGGAGTCTTGAATGTCACGTGTTTGGAAGATCGTGCTGCTGGTCGTGGCGGTACTGGTGCTGGCCGTGGTCGGCCTGCGCGTACTCGGTGGCGGCAAGGACAAGGCCGCAGGGCAGGAAGCAGGCGCCCGCGAGGGCGGTGAAGATCCCGATGCCGGCCCGGTGCCGGTAACCGTGGTCGATGCCGTACGCCAGGACGTGCCGGTGTATGCCAGCGCGCTGGGCACGGTAACCGCGATGAACACCGTGACCGTCAGCCCGCAGGTGGGCGGCCAGCTGATGAGCCTCAATTTCCGCGAAGGCCAGGAAGTGAAGAAGGGCGACGTGCTGGCGGTGATCGACCCGCGCACCGCCCAGGCCAGCTATGACCAGGCCGTCGCCTCCAAGCGCCAGAACGAAGCCCTGCTGGCCACCGCGCGCTCGAACTACCAGCGTTCGAACGCGCCGGAGTACCGCCAGTTCGTGGCCAAGACCGATCTGGATACACAACGAAACCAAGTGGCACAGTACGAAAGCGCGGTTGCCGCCAATGAAGCGAGCATGCGCTCGGCGCAGGTGCAGCTGCAGTACACCAAGGTCACCGCACCGATCACCGGCATCGCCGGCATCCGCGCGGTCGACGCCGGCAATGTGGTCAACGCCGGCACCGCACTGGTCACCCTGACCCAGATTCACCCGATCCACGTGCTGTTCAACCTGCCCGAGCGCCAGCTCGGCGACGTGCGCCAGGCGCAGGCTGCCGGCAGCGTGCCGGTCGCCGCGCTGGACCGCGCCGATTCGCACGTGCTCAGCGGCGACGGCAAGCTGGATGTGGTCGACAACCTGATCAGCGCCGACAGCGGTACTTTCAAGGCGCGCGCGGTGTTCGACAACACCGACAACGGCCTGTGGCCGGGCCAGTTCGTCAACGTGCGCATGCAGTTGCGCACCATCGGCGGCGGCGTGGTGATCCCGACCCAGGCGGTATTGCGTGGCCCGGACGGCGAGTACGTCTATGTCGTGCAGGGCGACAACACGGTGAAGATGCAGACCGTGCGCAGTGGCGTGGAAGTGGGCGACAGCCAGGTGCAGATCGCCGAAGGCCTGAAGGGCGGCGAGCGCGTGGTCAGCGAAGGCCAGTTCCGCCTGAAGCCGGGCAGCAAGGTGACCGCGCTGAAGCCGGGTGAAACGCCGGCCGCGCCGACCGAGGCCGAACTGAAGGCCGCCGAACAGAAGAGTGGCGGCGGTCGCCGCGGTGGTGGCCCGCGCTGAGCGCAGGCCCCTGCTCTTCCCCGCGCCGGCGATCCCGCCGGCGCTGCCATTGAAGTGCCAGCAAGGATCAGTCCGTGGGCTTTTCGACGATCTTCATCCGCCGCCCGATTGCCACCTCGCTGTTGATGGCGGGCTTGTTGCTTCTGGGCATCCTCGGTTACCGCAAGCTGCCGGTGTCGGCGCTGCCGGAAATCGATGCGCCCAGCCTGGTGGTGACCACCCAGTACCCCGGTGCCAACGCCACCACCATGGCCTCGCTGGTGACCACGCCGCTGGAGCGCCAGTTCGGGCAGATCTCCGGGCTGGAACTGATGACCTCCGATTCCTCGGCGGGGTTGTCCACGATCATCCTGCAGTTCTCGATGGACCGCGACATCGACATCGCCGCACAGGACGTGCAGGCGGCGATCCGCCAGGCCACCCTGCCCTCGTCGCTGCCGTACCAGCCGGTCTACAACCGGGTGAATCCGGCAGACGCGGCCATCGTCACCCTCAAGCTGACCTCCGATACGCGGCCGCTGCGCGACGTCAACAACTACGCGGACTCGATCCTCGCCCAGCGCCTGTCGCAGGTGCAGGGCGTGGGACTGGTGTCGATCGCCGGCAACGTGCGTCCGGCCGTGCGCATCCAGGTCAATCCGGCGCAGCTGTCGAACATGGGCCTGACCCTGGAAGAGCTGCGCAGCGCGCTCACCCAGGCCAACGTCAATGCGCCGAAGGGCTCGCTGAACGGCAAGACCCAGTCCTACAGCATCGGCACCAACGACCAGCTGGCCAGCGCTGCCGAGTACCGCGACACCATCATCAGCTACAAGAACGGCCGCCCGGTGCGTCTGTCCGACGTGGCCGAAGTGATCGATGGCGTGGAGAACGACCAGCTCGCCGCATGGGCCGATGGCAAGCCGGCGGTGCTGCTGGAAGTGCGGCGACAGCCGGGCGCCAACATCGTGCAGACCGTCGAGCGCATCCGCGCGCTGCTACCGCAGCTGCAGGGCGTGCTGCCGGCCGACGTGCACCTGGAAGTGTTCTCCGACCGCACCGAAACCATCCGCGCGTCGGTGCATGAAGTGCAGTTCACCCTGATCCTGACCATCGGCCTGGTGGTGGCGGTGATCTTCGTGTTCCTGCGACGGTTCTGGGCCACGATCATTCCCTCGGTGGCGGTGCCGTTGTCGCTGGCCGGCACCTTCGCGGTGATGGCCTTTACCGGCATGTCGCTGGACAACCTCTCGCTGATGGCGCTGGTGGTGGCCACCGGCTTCGTGGTCGACGATGCGATCGTGATGATCGAGAACATCGTGCGCTACATCGAACAAGGCAAGAGCGGCAAGGAAGCGGCCGAGATCGGTGCACGCCAGATCGGCTTCACCGTACTGTCGCTGACGGTTTCACTGGTGGCGGTGTTCCTGCCGCTGCTGCTGATGCCCGGCGTCACCGGCCGCCTGTTCCACGAGTTCGCCTGGGTGCTGAGCATCGCGGTGGTGCTGTCGATGCTGATCTCGCTGACGCTCACCCCGATGATGTGTGCCTACCTGCTCAAGCCCGATGCGCTGCCCGAGGGCGAGGACGCGCACGAGCGTGCCGCCGCGGCCGGCAAGCAGAACCTGTGGACGCGCACCGTCGGCCTGTACGAGCGCAGCCTGGACTGGGTGCTGGAACACCAGCCCCTCACCTTGGCCGTGGCCGCTGCCGCGCTGGTGTTGACCGTGCTGCTGTACGTGTTGATTCCCAAGGGACTGCTGCCCGAACAGGACACCGGCCTGATCACCGCCGTGGTCCAGGCCGACCAGAACATCGCGTTCCCGCAGATGGAGCAGCGCACCAAGCAGGTTGCCGAGGCGCTGCGCAAGGACCCGGACGTGACCGGCGTGTCAGCCTTCATCGGCGCCGGCAGCATGAATCCCACGCTCAACCAGGGCCAGCTGTCGATCGTGCTGAAAGAGCGCGGCGATCGGGACGGACTGGATGACATCCTGCCGCGCCTGCAGAAGTCCGTCGCCGGCATTCCCGGCGTGGCGCTGTACCTGAAGCCGGTACAGGACGTGACCCTGGATACCCGCGTGGCCGCCACCGAGTACCAGTACTCGCTGTCGGACGTGGACAGCGCGGAGGTTGCACTGCAGGCCAACCGCCTGACCCAGGCGCTGCGCCAGCGCCCGGAACTGGCCGACGTCGACAACAACCTGTCCAACCAGGGCCGCGCACTGGAACTGAACATCGACCGCGACAAGGCCAGCGTGCTGGGCGTGCCGATGCAGACCATCGACGACACGCTCTACGATGCGTTCGGCCAGCGCCAGATCTCGACCATCTTCACCGAGCTCAACCAGTACCGGGTGGTGCTGGAAGTGGCGCCGCAGTTCCGTACCAGCACTGCGCTGATGGAACAGCTGGCGGTCGCCTCCAATGGCGCCGGCGCACTGACCGGCACCAACGCGACCAGCTTCGGCCAGGTCACTTCCTCCAACTCGTCCACGGCCACCGGTATCGGTGCGCAGAACACCGGCATCACCGTCGGTGCCGGCAGCATCATCCCGCTGTCGGCGCTGGCCGAGGCCAAGGTGTCCAGCGCGCCGCTGCTGGTCAGCCACCAGCAGCAGCTGCCTGCGGTGACGGTGTCGTTCAACGTCGCCCCGGGCTATTCGCTGTCCGATGCGGTCAAGGCCATCGAAGCCACCAAGGCCAGCCTGGACATGCCGGCGCACGTGCATGCGCAGTTCATCGGCAAGGCCGCCGAATTCACCGGCAGCCAGACCGACGTGGTGTGGCTGCTGCTGGCGTCGCTGGTGGTGATCTACATCGTGCTGGGCGTGCTGTATGAGAGCTACATCCACCCGATCACGATCATCTCGACCCTGCCGCCGGCCGGCGTCGGTGCGCTGCTGGCACTGATGGTCTGTGGCCTGAGCCTTTCGGTGGATGGCATCGTCGGCATCGTGCTGCTGATCGGCATCGTCAAGAAGAACGGCATCATGATGGTCGACTTCGCCATCGAGGCGCGGCGCACCGGTGCCAACGCACGCGAGGCCATCCGCCGTGCCTGCCTGCTGCGCTTCCGCCCGATCATGATGACCACCGCGGCAGCCATGCTCGGCGCGTTGCCGCTGGCGCTGGGCACCGGCATCGGCTCGGAACTGCGTCGCCCGCTGGGCATCGCCATCGTCGGCGGCCTGCTGCTGTCGCAGCTGGTGACCCTGTACACCACGCCGGTGATCTACCTGTACATGGAACGCTTCTCGGAATGGCTTGCCCGTCGCCGTGAACAGCGTGCGCTGCGCGATGGCACGGCACAGGAGCCGCAGGCATGACCCTGGCCCCGAGCCTCCGGGGGGCTGCACGGTGAACCTGTCCGGCCCCTTCATCCGCCGTCCGATCGGCACCGCCCTGCTGGCCATCGGCTTGTTCATGGTCGGCGTGATCTGCTACCTGCGGCTCGGCGTGTCGGCACTGCCGAACATCGAGATCCCGGTGATCTTCGTGCACGCCAGCCAGTCCGGTGCGGACGCAGCGACCATGGCCTCCACGGTGACCGCGCCGCTGGAACGCCACCTCGGCCAGCTGCCGGGCATCGACCGCATGCGCTCGTCGAGTTCGGAAGGCAGCTCGCTGGTGTTCATGATCTTCCAGAGCGACCGCGACATCGATTCAGCCGCGCTGGACGTACAGACGGCGATCAATTCGGCGCAGGCCGACCTGCCCTCGGGCATGGGCTCGCCGATGTACCAGAAGGCGAACCCGAACGACGACCCGGTGATCGCCATCGCGCTGACGTCGCAGACGCAGTCCGCCGATGAGCTGTACAACGTCGCCGATTCGCTGCTGGCCCAGCGCATCCGCCAGATCGGCGGTGTCGCCTCGGTGGACATCGCTGGTGCCTCCACGCCGGCGGTGCGCGTGGACGTCAACCTGCGCCTGATGAACGCGTTGGGACTGACCGCTGACGACCTGCGCAATGCCGTGCGCGCGGCCAACGTGACCTCGCCCACCGGCTTCCTCAGCGATGGCAACACCACCACCGCGATCATTGCCAACGATTCGGTCGCACGCGCCGCCGACTTCGCCGATCTGGTGGTCAAGACCCAGGGCGACGGCCGGGTGATCCGCCTGAAGGACATCGCCAACGTCTACGACGGCCAGCAGGACGCCTACCAGGCTGCGTGGTTCGACCACAAACCGGCCGTGGTGATGTACGTGTTCACCCGTGCCGGCGCCAACATCGTGGAAACCGTGGACCGGGTGAAAGCGCAGATACCCGCGTTGCGCGATTACCTGCAGCCGGGCACCACGATGACGCCCTACTTCGACCGCACCCCGACCATCCGGTCGTCGCTGCACGAAGTGCAGATCACCCTGCTGATCAGCCTGGCGATGGTGGTGCTGACGATGGCGCTGTTCCTGCGCCGATTGGCGCCGACGCTGATCGCTGCGGTCACCGTGCCGCTGTCACTGGCCGGTGCCGCGCTGGTGATGTACGTGATGGGCTTCACCCTGAACAACCTGAGCCTGCTGGCGCTGGTGATCGCGATCGGCTTCGTGGTCGACGATGCGATCGTGGTGATCGAGAACATCATGCGCCACCTCGACGAGGGCATGCCGCGGATGCAGGCGGCCTTCGCCGGTGCGCGTGAAATCGGCTTCACCATCGTCTCGATCACCGCCTCGCTGGTGGCGGTGTTCATCCCGCTGCTGTTCGCCAGCGGCATGATGGGCGCGTTCTTCCGCGAGTTCACCGTGACCCTGGTGGCGGCGATCGTGGTGTCGATGATCGTTTCGTTGACGCTGACCCCGGCGCTGTGCAGCCGCTTCCTCAGCGCGCACGACCACAAAGCTGCACCGTCGCGCTTCGGCCGCTGGCTTGATGCCGGTCACGAGCGGATGCTGCGTGTCTACACCGTGTTCCTTGATTTCTCGCTGCGCCATGCGCTGCTGCTGTCGTTGACGCCGTTGATCCTGATCGGCGTCACCATCTTCCTGTTCGGTGCGGTGAAGAAGGGGGCATTCCCCCCGCAGGACACCGGCCTGATCTGGGGCCGCGCCAACTCCAGTGCGACGGTGTCCTTCGAGGACATGGTCAGCCGCCAGCGTCGCATCACCGACATGCTGATGGCCGACCCGGCGGTGAAGACCGTGGGCGTACGCCTGGGCAGTGGCCGCCAGGGCTCCAGCGCGCAGTTCAACGTCGAACTGAAGTCGCGCAAGGAAGGCCGCCGCGAAACCACCGCACACGCACTGGCACGACTGAGTGCGAAGGCCGACCGCTACCCGGACCTGCAGCTGCGCCTGCGCGCAATCCAGGACCTGCCCAGCAATGATGGTGGTGGCAACAGCCAGGGCGCGCAGTACCGCGTCTCGCTGCAGGGCAACGATCTGGCCGCGCTGCAGGAATGGCTGCCCAAGCTGCAGGCGGCGTTGAAGAAGAACCCGAAGCTGCGCGATGTCGGCACCGACGTCGACAACGCCGGCCTGCGCCAGAACATCGAGATCGACCGCGCCAAGGCCGCGCGCCTGGGCATCTCGGTCGGCGCCATCGACGGTGCGCTGTACGGCGCCTTCGGCCAGCGCCAGATCTCCACCATCTACTCGGACATCAACCAGTACAGCGTGGTGGTCAATGCGCTGCCGTCGCAGACCGCCACGCCCGCGGCGCTGGACGAAGTGCATGTGCGCGCGCGCAACGGCGAGATGGTGCCGATCACGGCGGTGGCCAGACAGGCGCCGGGCCTCGCGCCCTCGCAGATCACCCATGAAAACCAGTACACGACGATGGACCTGAGCTATAACCTCGCCCCCGGCGTCAGCATGGGCGAGGCCAAGGCCATCATCGACAGCACCGTGGCGGGCATGCGCATGCCCGGCGACATCCGCCTGGCCGACGACGCGGGCTTCGGCTTCAATTCCGACCCCAGCGACATGCTGATCCTGGTACTGGCGGCGATCCTCACCGTCTACCTGGTGCTGGGCATCCTGTACGAAAGCCTGATCCACCCGGTGACGATCCTGTCCACCCTGCCGGCAGCCGGCGTGGGTGCGTTGCTGGCGCTGTTCGGCACCAACACCGAACTGTCGGTGATCTCGATGATCGCGCTGGTGCTGCTGATCGGCATCGTCAAGAAGAACGCGATCATGATGATCGACTTCGCCCTGGTGGCGCAGCGCGAACATGGGCTGACCGCGCGCGAGGCGGCACGCGAAGCCAGCATCGTGCGTTTCCGCCCGATCATGATGACCACGATGGTGGCGATCCTGGCGGCGGTGCCGCTGGCGATCGGCCTGGGTGAAGGTTCGGAACTGCGTCGCCCGCTGGGCATCGCGATGATCGGCGGCCTGCTGTTCTCGCAGAGCCTGACCCTGCTCAGTACGCCGGCGCTGTACGTGATCTTCTCGTGCCTGGCCGAGCGCTGGAAGGCGCGGCGTGCGCGCAGGCGTGAAGCGAAGCTGCTCAGGCGCGCGCAGCGGGCATAGCAAGGCCCATCCACGCATGGCGTGGATCTACTGCAACACCTGTCTCTGGTGGGTGCGGACCGTTGGTCCGCACGCCGATGGCATTTGACGCGCTGTAACGAAAAGAGAACAATTCTCATCCAGCCATGGTCCTGCGCCCCCTTGCGGCGCCCCGCTGCCGTTGCCGGCACGCCTGCGTGATCCCAGCCACCGACCTTTCCCCCTGCATGGGCGGATGGCCCGTGGCCGTCCGCCGAGGACCCCATCGATGTTGCCCATCCGCTCCCCCCGCCTGGCCGTGCTGGCCGTAGCGCTGTCCGCCGCCTGCACGGCACACGCCGAAGCCTCCGCCGACGCCCGTAGTGCCACCGATCTGGACGCGGTCAAGGTCATCGCCGAGCGTACCCACACCGAGGCCGGCGCCCTGGGCGATCGCGTCCTGCGTGATACCCCGTTTGCGATCACCGCCGTCGGCCGGGAGCAGATCGAACAGCGCCAGGTCGTCTCGCTGGGCGAAGCCTTCCTGCTAGACCCCTCGGTCACCACGCAGGTAAGCGCCTATGCCAGCGGCTGGAGCTCGCCGATCCGCAACCGTGGCATCGACCTGAATTTCGACAGCTACCGGGTCAACGGCCTGCAGGTCTCGTCCTGGGGCACCGAGTGGCCGCTGGAGGTGATGGAACAGGTCGACCTGCTGAAGGGCCCCGGCGGGTTCCTGTACGGCTTCGGCGCACCAGGCGGCATCGTCAACTACATCACCAAGAAGCCGACCGAGGTACCGACCTTCTCCGCCCAGCTCGGCTGGCGCGAGCAGGGCATCGTCAGCGGCGGCATCGACGTCGGCGGCCGCTTCGGCAACGAGCAGATGTTCGGCTACCGCTTCAACGCCTACCAGGAAAAGGGCGAAACCTTCAACGGCGGCCATGTCGATCGCAAGGTCGGCGCACTGTCGCTGGACGCGCGCCTGAGCGATGCCCTCACCTGGACCTTCGACGGCGTATTCCAGTCGCGCGACCTGCGCGAGGAATCACCGCAGTACTACTTCCGTGGCCTGACGTCGCTGCCGCGGCCGATCGCTGGCGATGTCGACAACAGCGTGCCTGGCACCTACTACGACACCCGCTCCAGCCTGCTGTCCACCGCACTGAACTGGCAGATCAACAGCGACTGGAAGGCAAGCCTGAGCTATGGCGTCACCACCTCGTGGAACGACGTCAACAAGATTTTCGCCTACATCGACGACCTCAACGGCGACTACGACGTCAACGTCTACGAGCTCGGCGGCAAGAGCGAGTGGAAGCTGGCGCAGGCACTGGTGCAGGGCAGCTTCGGCACCGGCCCGCTGCGGCACCAGTTGGTGGCCGGGGTCAGCCACCAGACCGGACTGGGCTGGGATCGTCCTTACGAGTTCAGCCTGATCGGCCGCGCCAACCTCTACCAGCGCCATGACATCCGCCACGACGCAGTCGGTTCGCGGGTGATGAGCCGTGGCAGCGAAACCGTGCAGAAGGCCGTGTTCGTCAGCGATACCGTCGACCTCGGCCATGGCTGGTCGGTACTGGCCGGTTGGCGCCACAACGATTTCGAGACCAAGGGCGCCTACCACACCTATCCGGTCACCCCGACCTACGCGGTGATGTTCAAGCCCAGCGACGCCGTCACCCTGTATGCCAGCTACATCGAGTCGCTGGAAGCCGGCGGCCGCGTCGGCAACAGCTACGTCAATGCCGGCGATGTGCTCGACCCCACCATCAGCAAGCAGTACGAGATCGGCGCCAAGGTTGAAGCGGATCGCTGGAACGCGAACGTCGCTGCCTTCCGCCTGGAGCGCGGCGCCAACATCGATCAGCTGACCGATGCAGGCAAGCGCCTGGTGCAGGATGGCATCACCCTGTACGAAGGCATCGAGGCCAGCGCCGACCTGCACCTGAGCGATGCGCTGACCGTCGGTGGTGGCGTGACCTGGCTTGACCCGACCTACGACAAGCTGTCACCGGGCAGCGCGGCGCAGGAAGGCAACCGCACCGTCGGTGCAGCACGCTGGAGCGGCGTGCTGCACGCCACCTACCAGCTGCCGTGGGTGGAAGGGCTGGAGACCTATGCCGCCGTGCGCTACTACGGCGATGTCTGGTATGACGCCGACAACACCCTGAAGCTGCCCGACTACACGCTCGTCAATGCCGGCATCGGCTACCGCCTGCTGGCCTCCGGCCACCCGGTGACCCTGCGTGCCAGCGTGGAGAACCTGACCAACCGCAGGTACTGGTCCAATGCCGGCGTCGGCCTGCCGCGCACCTTCGCGCTGAGCGTGCGGTTCGACATGTAAGCGACCGGCAAACGGTAGTGCCGGCCGCTGTCCGGCTCCTCGCACCTTCGTCCGGGCTCATGAGGAGCCGGCCGGCGGCCGGCGCTACCGGGTATGGAGCGGAAAATCATCCACGCATGGCGTGGATCTACCATTTCACGCGCGGCCCGCAATAATGGAGGTCGATCCTTCCGCCGAGCCTGCATGTCCGCACGCGAATCCCGCCTCAGCCGCCTGTGGGCCCACGAGAAGGCCAGCTATGGCCTGCGGGTGTTCATTGCCCTGACAGCGGCCCTGGCCGTGTGCTGGCACCTGGATGCGCTGACCGCGCTGCCTGGCGTGTTCCTCGGCATCATCGCCAGCGCGATTGCCGAGACAGATGACAACTGGTGGGGCCGGACCAAGGCCGTGCTGCTGTCGCTGCTGTGCTTCTGCCTGGCGGCGGCCTCGGTGATCTGGCTGTTCCCCTGGCCGTGGATCTTCATCACGGCCCTTGCGCTGTCCACGTTCGGCCTGACACTGCTCGGCGCACTCGGCGAGCGTTACGCGTCCATCGCCCAGGCGACCGTCACCCTGGCCATCTACACCATGATCGGCCTGGAGCAGCATGGTGCCCATGACCTGCACAGTGCGCTGGATGCGGTCAGCCACCTGCTGGCGGGCGCGGTCTGGTACGGGCTG
The DNA here is from genome assembly GCF_021605635.1 of Stenotrophomonas sp. PA-6-5C. Lineage (NCBI taxonomy): Bacteria > Pseudomonadati > Pseudomonadota > Gammaproteobacteria > Lysobacterales > Lysobacteraceae > Stenotrophomonas > Stenotrophomonas sp. PA-6-5C. The sequence goes on along the minus strand of NZ_WKEE01000021.1, from coordinate 6,327 downwards.
CTGTCGATTCTGTGGACCACGCTGTTCGCCAACCGGCCGGTGCGCGAGCGCGTGGCCCGCCTGTACGTAGAACTGGGCCGTTACCTGCAGCTCAAGGCCGCCCTGTTCGAACCCGTGCGCGAGGCGGACCTGCAGCGCCGCCAGCTCGACCTGGCCGAACAGAACCGCCGCGTGGTCGGTGCGTTGAACGAGGCGAAGACGGCGATCCTGGCGCGCTTTGGCCGCTCCGGTCGGCCTGGCGTCAATTCCGGCCTGTACCTGCGCCTGTACTACATGGCACAGGATTTCCATGAGCGCGCCAGCTCCTCGCACTATCCGTACGGCGCGCTGGTCGATGCGTTCTTCCACAGCGACGTGCTGTACCGCTGCCAGCGCCTGCTCGACCTGCAGGGCCAGGCCTGTGCACGGCTGGGCGAAGCGATCCGGCTGCGCCGCCCGTTCGTCTACGGCGAGAGCAACCAGCAGGCCGGGCGCGATCTTGCCGATGCGCTGACCTACCTGCGCGACCAGCAACGCCCGCAGTGGCAGCGCCTGCTCGGCTCGCTGGACCTGCTGGTGCACAACCTGCGCAGCATCGAGCGCCGCCTGCTCGATGCCGAGCGTTCCGAAGCCAGCCTGGACAACGTCGATACCCGCCTGCGCGACAGCAACCCGCACACGCTGCGCGAAATGGGCGTGCGCCTGCGTCAGCAGCTCACCCCGGGCTCGGTGCTGTTCCGCCATGGCCTGCGCATGGCGCTGGCACTGATCGCCGGTTTCGTTGCCATCCGTCTGTTCAATGCACAGAACGGCTCGTGGGTGCTGCTGACCATCGTGTTCGTGTGCAGGCCCAGCTTCGGTGCCACCCGCCAGCGCCTGGCCCAACGCATCGTCGGTACGCTGGCCGGCCTGGTACTGACCTGGGCACTGCTGCAGCTGTTCCCCCGGTTGGACATCCAGCTGCTGATCGCGCTGTTGTCGGCGCTGCTGTTCTTCTTCACGCGTACCGACCGCTATCTGGTCGCCTCGGCCGCCATCACGGTGATGGCATTGACCTGCTTCAACCTGATCGGCGACGGCTTCGTGCTGATCGTGCCGCGCATGGTCGATACAATCCTCGGCTGCGCGATCGCCGCCGCCGCCGCGTTCCTGATCCTGCCGGACTGGCAAGGCCGACAGCTGCACCGCGTGCTGGCGCGGGTGCTGGATACCGCCGCCCGTTATCTGGAATCGGTGCTGGGCCAGTACCGCAGCGGCATGCGCGACGATCTGGCCTACCGCATCGCCCGCCGCGACATGCACAACGCCGATGCCGCACTGTCCACCGCGTTGTCGAACATGCTGCGCGAACCGGGCCACGTGCGCCGCAACCTCGATTCGGGTTTCCACTTCCTGGCGTTGTCCAACACCCTGCTCGGGCACCTGTCGGCGCTGGGTGCGCACCGCGACCAGGTCGACAGCTACGCGGGTGATCCACTGGCGCTGGCCGCTGGCGAGCGGGTGCGCAAGGCATTGCAGCAGCTGGCGTCGGCATTGACTGCGCAGCAACCGGTGTCGGAGGAAGACAACGACGCCGATCGCGCGGTGGCTGCGGAACTGGAGCAGCTTGATGAGACGATGCCACCGAAACTGCAGCTGATCCGTACGCAGATGGCGCTGGTGCTGCGGATGCTGCCGAAGGTGAGAGCGGCGGCCAATGGTGCGGTGCGTGGTTTGAGCTGATGGCATCCACGCGTGGCGTGGATCTACTGGAGCGGCTGTCGGCCGTGCAACATCGTGTTGCGTCCACGGGGGCATTCCGATCACGCCCCGGCGCCGATACTGCCGTGTCGCCCACGCAGGATCTCCTCCATGAAGATCGAACTCAACGACCGCACCGCGCTGGTCACCGCCTCCACCGCTGGCATCGGCCACGCCATCGCACAGGGGCTCGCTGCCGCCGGTGCGCAGGTCATCCTCAACGGCCGCAGTGCCGACAGCGTGGAGCGCGCGCGCCAGCGCCTGCTGTCTGCCATTCCCGGCGCCAACGTGCTGGGCGTGGCCGCCGACCTGTCCGATGCCAGCGGCGTCGACACCCTGCTGGCCGGCCTGCCGGGAAGAGTCGACATCCTGGTCAACAATGCCGGCATCTTCGGCCCGCAGGATTTCTTCGAAACCGACGATGCCACCTGGGAGCAGTACTGGCAGACCAACGTCATGTCCGGCGTGCGCCTGTCGCGCGCCCTGCTGCCGGCGATGGTCGACGCCGGCTGGGGCCGCGTGCTGTTCATCTCCTCCGAATCGGCACGCAACATTCCGGCCGACATGATCCATTACGGCGTCAGCAAGACCGCGCAGCTGTCGCTGTCGCGCGGCCTGGCCAAGCGCGTGGCCGGCAGCGGCGTCACCGTCAATGCGGTGCTGCCCGGCCCGACGTTGTCCGACGGCTTCGCAACGATGTTCGAAGAAGAACGCGCGCGTACCGGCAAGCCGCTGGAACAGATCGGCCGTGAGTTCGTGATGGCCCATCGTCCTGCGTCGCTGATCCAGCGCGCGGCCACCGTCGAAGAAGTGGCCAACATGGTGGTCTACCTCGCCTCGCCGCAGGCGTCGGCCACCTCCGGAGCAGCGTTGCGGGTCGATGGCGGCGTAGTCGACGATATCGTCTGAGGTTCTCAGGTGTGCGGACCAACCGTCCGCACCCACCGTCCGCACCGAGGGGTCTGAGTAGATCCACGCCATGCGTGGATGCATGCCGCCACGGTCCCGACGGATGGGCAGGAATGCTAGGCTGCGCCGGTCCAAGGAGGTTCCATGTCCGGTCACAACCAGTTCGCCCTGCTGCGCCAGCGCCGTTTCCTGCCGTTCTTCATCGTGCAGGGGTTGGGTGCCTTCAACGACAACGTGTACCGGCAGGCGATCATCGGCCTGCTGTTCTACCTCGGCGTTGCCGAGAGCGAGCGCACGCTCTACACCAACCTGGCGCCGGCGCTGTTCATCCTGCCCTACTTCCTGTTCTCCGCCCTGGCCGGGCAGATCGCGGAAAAGCTGGAGAAGTCGCGACTGATCGTGATCACCACCACCATGGAGATCGTGATCATGACGCTGGCGGCGGTGGGCTTTCTGACCGAGAGCCTGCCGGTGCTGCTGGTGGCCCTGTTCTGCACGGGCCTGCAATCCACCCTGTTCGGCCCGGTGAAGTACTCGGTGCTGCCCTCGGTACTGCGCCCGGAAGAACTGACCGGTGGCAATGGCCTGGTCGAGATGGGCACGTCGATGTCGATCCTGACCGGCATGATCGTCGGCGGCCTGGTGTTCACCCTGGCCGGCACCCATGGACCGATCGTGGCCGCCACGGCGGTCATCGCGCTGGCGATCTGCGGCAACCTCGCCGCGCGCATGATCCCCAAGGTCGATGCGGGCGCGCCGGATCTGAAGATCAACTGGAACCCGATCCCCGAATCGCTGGCCGTGCTGCGCATGGCCAGGAAGCAGAAGTCGGTACGCAACGCCATCCTCGGCGTGTCCTGGTTCTGGTTCGTCGGCACCATCCTCACCGCGCAGCTGCCGTCCTATGCGGTTACCAACCTCGGTGGCGAGCCCACCCTGTACATCTTCGCGCTGGCGCTGTTTTCGGTAGGCACCGGCGTTGGTTCGCTGCTGTGCGAAAAGCTGTCGGCGCGCACCGTGGAGATCGGCCTGGTGCCGCTGGGCGCGTTCGGCATGACCGCGTTCCTGCTCGACCTGTACTTCGCACGCGCCGGTGAAGCCACCGCGCAGGGCCTGTCGGTCACCCAGTTCGTGCACCAGGCCGGCAGCATCCGCATCATCGTCGACCTGCTCGGCATCGGCCTGTTCACCGGCTTCTTCGTGGTGCCGCTGTTTGCGTTGATCCAGAGCCGCACGCCGAAGTCGGAGATGTCGCGCGTGTTCGCCGCGCTGAACATCCAGAACTCCGGCTTCATCGTCGCTGCGGCGGTACTTGGCCTTCTCACCCAGCGCCTGCTCGGCTGGACCATCCCGCAGCTGTTCCTGGCATTGGCCATCGCCAATGCCGTGGTGGCGATCTACATCTTCACCATCGTCCCCGAATTCCTGATGCGTTTCCTCAGCTGGGTGATGGTGCGCACGCTGTATCGCCTGCGCCCGCATGGCATCGAGGGCAACGTGCCCGATGAAGGCGCCGCGCTGCTGGTCTGCAACCACGTCAGCTACATGGACGCACTGATTTTGTCGGCGACGATTCCGCGTCCCGTGCGTTTCGTCATGTACTACAAGATCTTCAATATCCCGGTGATGCGCTGGATCTTCCGCACCGCCAAGGCGATCCCGATCGCCGGTGCGCGCGAAGATCCTGCGCTGATGCAGCGTGCGTTCGATGAAGTCGATGCCGCACTCGCCGAAGGCGAGCTGGTGTGCATCTTCCCGGAAGGCGCACTGACCCGCGACGGCACGATGGCACCGTTCAAGTCCGGCGTGGAGAAGATCCTCGAACGCCGCCCGGTACCGGTGGTGCCGATGGCCCTGCGCGGCATGTGGTCGAGCATGTGGAGCCGCCGCGATACCCGGCTGGGCCGCATGCGCGTGCCGCGCCGGTTCCGGGCGACCGTAGAGGTGGTCGCGGCACCGGCGGTGGATGGCCATTCGACCGATGCCGCCACCCTGGAAGCCCAGGTCCGTACCCTGCGCGGCGATCTCGCCTGAGGGGGCCGATCGCGCCGCAGCGTGCTCTGAAAGCCGGCGCCAAGCGCCGGCTTTTTCTTGTCCCGTCAAGCGCCGAAGGCGTCGGGATCTGGCTGTAACCGCATACATGCGTCGCAGGTTGCGGTAGATTACGCACCCACAGGGGGGAGGTTCGGCCAGTTCACACGGCCGGCCACCAAGGAATGGAGTCTTGCTTTGAATCAACCGCCACCGCTCAGCCGTCCGGTCTACATCCCCAACCATCTGGTCTGGGCGATCCTGACGACGCTGTTCTGCTGCCTGCCGTTGGGCGTGGTGTCGATCGTGTATGCCGCCCAGGTCGATGGTCGCCGCGCGGCCGGTGACCTGCCGGGGGCATACAGCGCGTCGCGCAAGGCGGGCTGGTGGGCGGTGGCTTCGGCCGTTGCCCTGCCGGTCCTGTTGCTGTTGTGGTTCGGGCTGTTCGGCGGCCTGGCCGTGCTGGGCGCTCTATCCGACCTTTGATTCACCACCACCACCCATCGAGGAGCTTGAACCATGAACACCAGTACCCCGCAGGTCCCCAACAATCTGGTCTGGGCCATCCTGTCCACCCTGTTCTGCTGCCTGCCGGCCGGCATCGTGTCGATCGTCTACGCCGCCCAGGTCAACGGCAAGCTGGCTGCTGGCGACGTCGCCGGTGCCCGTGATTCGGCCGACAAGGCCAAGAAATGGGCCATGTGGTCGGCCATCGCCGCCGTCGTCGTCATGGTGCTGTACTTCATCGTGATCATGGCCGTTGGCGGCCTGGGCGCGCTGAGCGGCGGCAACGGCAGCTACTGATGCCCGCGACGGGGTCCGGCCACGCGCCGGATCCCGCTCCCGCATGTCCGCACTTCCTGCGCGTTCCCGACTCGCCCGCTGGGCTCCGCTGCTGGCCGCTTCCGGTCTGGCCGCGGGTGCCGCCGTGGTCCTGCGCCACGTCAATCCGTATGTCTCCGGCAATCCGCTGCCGGGCTGCCCGCTGTACGCACTGACCGGCTTCTACTGCCCCGGCTGCGGCAGCACGCGCTGCCTGTATTCACTGGTCCACTTCGACCTGCCCGGCGCGATGGCGATGAACCCGTTGCTGGTCATCAGCCTGCCCTTCCTGTTCCTGATGCTGCTCAACATGGCTGACGTGCGCCCGCGCGTGCTCGATCCGCTGATGCGGGTACTGGCCAGTCCCACGTTCTGGCTGTGGCTGCTGCCGGGCTATGCCGTGCTGCGCAACCTGCCGTGGGCGCCTTTTACCGCGCTGGCTCCGGTGTAGGTTTCCAGCCAACGGCGCAGCCCCTCGTGGTTGGTCGCTGGAAGCAGAAGCCGTTGGGGTTGGCCGGGCGGGTGGGCTGCGCAGGGGTCGCTGCAAGTACGTCCATGTAAGCTCGGTCGCCGCATCCATGCGGCTTACGCCCCTGCGCAACCCACCCGCCCGGCCACGCACAATTTCCGTGCGCCCACCACGGAAGAAAGAAGAGAAGATCAAAAGCGGAAGCGGGTCGCTGCGCTCGGCATCCACGCATGGCGTGGATCTACCGTGTCGACCAAGGTCGACACCTACCAACAGCCGCCGGAACCTGTCGGGGGTGGGGCGGTGTGGGGCTGCAGGACCGTTGGCGCCATGGGCCCGAGGCATGCCTCGGGCGGGTTGGGCAGGACGCCCAACCC